>JAISDM010000120.1 GCA_031264885.1 Peptococcaceae bacterium
GCAGAGAAAGAAAGGTGTTCTATAACAACGGCAATATGCCGATTATAATATTTTCATCTTTTCTTTCTTCTCTTCTCCTCCTCTCTCCTTTTTTTACATTTGCTCTCTCCTAAAGCAAAATGTACAAAACAAGAAAAGCTCCGTCGCGGAGCTTTTCTTGTTTTGTACGGCAAAACGGGGCGGGCGCCCGGGACGCCGCAGGCGGCAGAATGCCGTTCCCTACGGTACCGCGAATGATGCATATGTACGGAAATACATATGTGCGGGGGCGCATATGTAGGGGCGGCATTCTGCCGCCCGTCCTTGATAGACGTGAATCTCCAAACTGCGAATCGCAGTTCCGTCATTCCGGGCTTGACCCGGAATGACGGGCGGGGACGTGCCCAACCAGAGAAGCGGCCAGGGCCAGGCCCGTTTTAATATGCCCCAGGCCCATGCCCCCTTGCAGGAACACATTGTAAGGCGGCCGCATGGGTCCGTCCGCGCTGAGTTCAATGGAAGAGCCCTGAATGAACGTGCCGCCCGCCATGATGACCTCGTCCGCGTACCCCGGCAGCAGGTCCGGAACCGGAGTAAAGTTGGAATTCAGCGGGCTGGCCTTCTGGATGCCCAGGCAGAAGGCTTTCAGCGCCTCCGGGGTTCCCAGGCGGACGGCCTGAATGATGTCGCTTCTGGGTTCTTCCGGCAGCGGCAGCACCGGGTATCCCAGCTCCTGAAAGAAACGCGCGGCCAAGACGGCGCCTTTGACCGCCTGAGCCACCATCACCGGCGCGATAAACAATCCGTGGAAGGCCCAGCGGTTGAAATTCAAACTGGCCCCCACCTCTCTGCCGACCCCGGGCGCCGTCAAGCGGATGGCGCTGTTTTCGACTAAATCCCCTTTCCCGGCCAGGTAGCCCCCGTTTAAGGCCAGGGTGCCGCCGGGGTTCTTGATCAGGGAACCGGCCACCAGATCCGCGCCGTAAGCCCCCGGCTCCAGCGGCTCCACGAATTCCCCGTAACAGTTGTCCACCATACAGATGACATGAGGGAAGGCGCCCTTCACCGCCCGGATCCCCTGACCTATGCGGCTCAACGAATAGGAAGGGCGCCACTGATAGCCTTTGGACCGCTGAAACAAAACGATTTTGGTTTTGGGCGACAAGGCTTCCGTCAGCGAGTCCAGATCCATGTCCCCGGAGCCGGTCAGCGGGATCTCCCGGTAAACGACTCCCTGGCGGATCAGGGATCCCGCCTCTCCCCCCGTCCCGACGACCTTGAGCAACGTGTCATAAGGCCGGCCCGCGGCGCAGATTAACTCATCTCCGGCGGATAGATTGCCTAGCAGGCCGATGGCCAGGGCGTGGGTTCCGGATACGATCTGGGTCCGGACCAAAGCCTGCTCCGTTCCCATCAGCTCCGCGAACAAAACCTCCAGGGCTTCCCGGCCGATATCGCCATAGCCGTAACCAGTGGTGCCCTGAAGGTGAATTTCTCCGACGCGGCTGCGCTGAAAGGCGCGCAGAACCTTGGCCTGATTGATCTCCGAAATCTCTTCCGCCCGCTGAAAAAAAGGCGCGCAGACGGCGGAGGCATGATCCAGCGTCCGGACGAGCGCTTCGGGCACGGATAAACCCAGCGCGTTCTCCGGGCCGCGGCTGTCCGGTCTGTCCGATCCGTCCGGGCCGGGTATATAAACCAAGTGAGGTTCACTCCTTTAATCCTTTAAGGGTTCATCCTGGTTTTTGATGCTGTTAATATCGAAATTGAAGCCGACAGGTGTGGAAGGTATGATGGTAGAAATGGCGTGCTTATAGATGATTTGCTGTTTGTTCTCAGATTCGATTACGACGATTCCGCTGTCAAAACCTCTGACAAATCCCTTGAGCTGAAACCCGTTCATCAAAAATACCGTAACGGGTACGTTGTCCTTGCGGGCCTGGTTCAGGAAGGAATCTTGCAGGTTGATGTTGTTTGCCATGCTGCGCCCCCCGCTAGAAATATTGGCACTGTTCTGTTAGGAAAAATTCTACAAAAAAGCCGTCAATCCTTCCGATCCCGGATGTTTTTTACAGCGGCGAAATCGCTGAGAACATCCTGGAGAATATCGCGGACAAAATCACCGGCGCGTTGACCGGCGGCGCCGCCGGCGTCCAGCCAAAAAATCCGCGGATTCCGGCGGAACCAGGTCATCTGCCTTTTGGCGAATCTGCGGGTTTCCATCTTGATCTGTTCGACACAGCTGTCCCAGGGAGATTGGCCGTTCAAAAAACCGACGATGTGGCGGTATCCTATGGCTTGCATAGACTGAGCGTCCTCGGGAACGCCCGCCTCAAGCAGTAACCGTACCTCCTCCGCCCAGCCTTTCCGGATCATCGTGTCCACCCGGCCGTTGATCCGCCGGTACAGCTGTTCCCTCTCCCAGCGCAGTCCGATGAACCGGGTCTGATAAAGCGGCCCCGGCCCGGCCACAGGCGATCCGGCCGCGGTCGATCCGCCCTCGAACGGTCCGGCGCCGAGTGCCCCGGCTTCGGCCGATCCGCCATCGAGCCGCCCGGCGCCGAGTGCCCCGGCTTCGGCCGATTCGCCCCCGGGCGGCTCGGCGCCGAGTGCCCCGTCCCCGGACCGCCCAATCCCAACCGAACCGCCTCCAAGCGGTTTTGCCCCGGTCTCAACCCCGGACGAACCGCCCCCGGGCCCCCTGGCCCCCTGGTTGGACGAAATGGGCCTGCCCTGTATCTCGAAAAACTCCAGCGCCCGGATGACCCTCTTGATGTCGTTGGGATGCACTTTCGCGGCTGTCACAGGGTCTTTTTCGGCCAAAAGCGCGTGCAAACAGCCGTTCCCTTTCTCAGCGGCCAGCCGTCTCATCCCCTCCCGATACGAGGTAACGGACGCCCGCGCCTGCGCCCCAAACTCATAAGGATCCACCACCGCTCCGATGTACAGCCCCGTTCCCCCCGCCAGAATCGGGATCCGGCCCCTCTGATGAATATCCGCGATGGCCGACCGGGCCAGGGTTTGGAATTCGGCCACAGAGAAACCCTCCCGGGGATCCTTGATATCCACCAGATGATGAGGAACGCCCCGGGCCTCCCCCGCGGTGATTTTGCCGGTGCCGATGTCCATGCCGCGGTAGACCTGCATGGAATCCCCCGACACGACCTCCCCGTTCACCGCTTCCGCCAGAGAGACCGCCAGGGCGGATTTGCCCGAAGCTGTGGGCCCCAGCACCACAATTAAAGGCCGGTTCATGTTTTGTCCCAAATCCCATAAGCCACGGTGCTGTGCTTGCCTCCCACACTCCGGGCGCATTGAAGCCGCCGGAATTCCTCACTGCCGGCGCGCTCCTTGAGCAGCACGCGCCGCCGGGCCACACGGAGCGCCTCGCGAATCAGAGAGAGCGTCAGAGACTTGTCGCAGGCATAGGGGCGCAAGGCGTTGATGCCGGAAGAATGGCGGATTCCCTTCTGAAACATAGGGTCAAAATAAACGATGTCATAACTGCCGTCCGGCTGCCGCCGCAAAAAATCCGCGGCCTGGCAGGTAAAAATCTGGAGACGTTCGGCCAAAGCGGGCAAATTCATGCCGTAGTAATCAAAAACATCGTTATAGCGTCCCATCCCGTGCTGACTCAAAGCCGCGATGACGGGAGAAGCTTCCAAGGCCACGATCCGGCCCGTTTTCCCCACACCGTAAGCCGCCACCAGCGCGTCCGACCCGAAGCCCATGGTGCAGTCCAGCACATGATCCCCCGGCCTCAAGCCCATCGCCTCCAGCAGCGCGTCTTTGCCCCCGTTTGCCAGAAGGCGCAGACGCGGCAGCGCCATGCCCGGATGCCAGCGCAAAGGGGGATCCCCCTCCAGCTCCAGCATCCCCCCCTCTTTTAATATCAAGAAAAGTTGAACTCCATACGCTTTTTTCAACTTACCCAGCCCGCGCTGATCCCGGGGTACATAGGGCACGGACAGAGAAGCCGCCAAAGCCGCCCCGTATATCTCCAATTCCGGGCGGTTCCGGGCCGTAGTCAGTCCAATTTGGATATCCATGTCGCTATTTCCTTCCAAAAATTTGAAGCAGACGCGCGTAGGGCAGCTCATACAAAATCGGGCGGCCGTGCGGACAGATCAGCGGAAACCGGGTCAAGCGCAGCTGATCAATCAGCGACTGCATTTCCTGAAGGCTCAGCGTCCAATGCGCCTTGACCGCCTTCTTGCAGGACATGCTGATCAGCAAATCCCTTTTGGCGTCCACTGGCTTCTGATTCGTGGTTCCAGCCTCCAATTCCTCCATGAAATCCCTGAAAAAAACCTCCGGATCCTTATCCAATCCGCTGGGCGCCGACCGGATCAAATAATGCCTGGCGCCAAAAGGCTCGATGATGACGCCGAAATCCTCCAGCAAGGGCAGCTGCTTCAGCAGAAGCTCCTCCTCCATAACGGTCAGCTCCAGAGAAACAGGCGTCAACAGCATTTGAGCCTCCAGCGCGCCCTGCTCATGCTTCCGCTCAAACTGCTCATATAAAATCCGCTCGTGGACCACATGCTGATCCAGGATATAGAGACCGGCCTCCCCCTCCGCCAGAATAAACATATTCCGCAGTTGACCGATGGCCTTCAGCGGCGGCAGGACGCGCGTCTCCGGAACAGTCGCCGGGCCGCCGGAATCCGCCGTCCAACCCTCCGAAGGCGCCCACCAGGCCGGATTCGCCGGCCCGGCGGACGGCCCGCCTGGCGCGGAACCCGTCAACCCGGCAGGCAGCCCGGTCGGCTCCCCTGGCGCGCAACCCTTGTCGGGGGGGCCGTCCCCGGCCGCCCGGGACCGCAGCGCCTCCCCTGATGCGGACCCCGCCGACCCGTCGGACGGCTCCCCTGACGCAGAACCCGTCAACCAGGCAGGCAGCCCGCTCGGCTCCCCTGACGCAGAACCCATGTAGGGGCGGCCGTCCCCGGCCGCCCGTGACCGCGGCGCCTCCCCCGAGGCGGCCCCCGCCGGCCCGGCGGGTGACTCCCCTGAAGCGGAACCCGTCAACCAGGCAGGCAGCCCGCCCGAGGCGGACCCCGCCGGCCCGGCGGACAACCCGCCGTCCGGCGAATCCGGCCGCCCGGCCTCATACGCCGCGTCCCCCGGTTCCGTCTGGTAAAAATCCCGCCAGCCGTCCTGTACCTTCGGGTCAAAAGAGAAAGCGCGGGAATACGGAGGAGACTGATACTGGGGAGTCCGCGACTGCTTGGAGAACGCGTCCTTGATCATGGTACTCAGAGCGCCGGAGAGAGCCGTGTCTCTCAGCCTCACTTCCAGCTTGCCCGGATGCACATTCACATCCACCCACTCCCCGGGCAAGTCCGCCCGCAGCACCGCCAGAGCGAACCGGCCCTTGGGCAGAAGCATATAACAGGCGTTTTCCACAGCCCGGGTCAGTTCCCTGGAAACGACCTTCCGCCCATTGATAAGGAAATGATAGCCCTTGCGGTTGGACCGGGCATAAGGAGGCCGGGTCACCGCCCCGTACACATGAGCCCTGGAAGCCTGTCCGTCCAAATAAACCAGCGCGTGGCGGCCGTCCGGGCCGTAGAACAGCTCCACCAATTCCTCCAAATGCCCGACGCCCGTGGTATCTAAGATGAGTTTGCCCTGATTCTCGAATTTAAAAGCAATCTCCGGAAAACCGATGGCAAACTGAATCACCAAATCGTGGATGAGCCCGCTCTCATAGCCGGGGGTTTTCAGGAATTTTAACCGGGCCGGGGTGTTAAAGAACAGCTCCTCCACAGTGACGACCGTGCCCGGAGGCGCCCCCGCCGGAGCGACCGACGGCGGACTGTCCCCCGATATCCGCAGCTGAGTTCCCTGGTTTTGACTGTGCTCCCGGGTCAATATTTCAGTTTTGGAAACAGAAGCGATGCTGGGCAGCGCCTCCCCCCGGAAACCCAACGTGGTCAACTGATCCAGATCCTCGATTTGCCGCAGCTTGCTGGTGGCGTGCCTCTGGATGGACAGCGCCGCTTCCTCGGGAGACATGCCGCTGCCGTCGTCCGTAACCCGGATCTGCTTTAAGCCCCCGTCGCGCACCTCGACCCGAACGGTTCCCGCCCCGGCGTCCAGGGCGTTCTCGATGAGCTCCTTAACGACGGATACCGGTCTTTCGATGACCTCGCCCGCGGCGATCTGATTGACAGTGAAGGTATCCAACTGACGAATCCGGCTCATAGCGGCCTCCCTTGATTTTACAAATCCTGTTTCGTTAAAACACACTTTCAAAAACCTCGTCCACCTGTATGTCCTGTCCGGTCATATCAAACCGCAGGATATCCCCGCCGCGGTACATGTGGAACTCATATTTTCCGTTGTTCAGCCTGCCAACGATAACCTCTCTGCTGTCTATATTGATCATCCAATACTCAGACACGCCCGCTTCGGCATATTTATTGTTCTTGATAATCGCGTCTCTGCCTATAGACGATATCGACAGTATCTCAACGATCAGACAAGGCGCGCCCACAATGGCTTTTGCCGTAAGTTTCGCGTTCGAATGATTACAATGCACGACCAAATCCGGAATAAAAAAATCCTTCTTTGCCTGATCTAACACCACATTAGGCGCGTTTATAACGACGCAATCGCTGCCGCTCAACAGATTCCCCAGGATATTGCCCAATTTAGCGGCTACGATCTGATGCTGTATGGAAGGCGCGTCCATATAAAGCTTTTTGCCGTCAAAAACCTCCACCATCACGCCCTCACCCGTATCAAACCACTCTTCCAAGCTGATCTCTTCGCTTCCGCCGATGATACGCCCCATAGCGGCACCCCCTCACATTAGCCATTGCGCCGGTCTGCCACCATTGTACCCTCAAACGCCTGCCTTTTTCAAGTGGCAAAACCTAATTCCCCGTCAGGCCCCGTCTGTCATTCACGGCGCCGTAGGGGCGGCATCCTGCCGCCCGGAACCGTCCGAAAACGGGACGGGGCACGGCATGCCGTGCCCCCACGCATTATTCACGGGGTCGTAGGGGCGGATGGCAATCCGCCCGTTTGTTTTCGGACGGTCTGGCCCGTCTCCGATGA
>JAISDM010000142.1 GCA_031264885.1 Peptococcaceae bacterium
GTGCTGGTGTTTCCCAAGACCTTTGCGCGCTATTCGGCGGTTTTGGCGGAGGACGTTCCGGTTCTGGCCAGAGGCAGGCTGTCCGTGGAAGGGGAACAGGTAAAACTGTTCGCGGAGGAATTGGAGTTCCTGCGGGAGGAGAATATCCAAAGTTCCCCGGAGGAAGACGGCAAGCTCTACTTGAATATGGGAGACCGGGATCAGGATGACTTGGCGGGACTCTGGCGCGAGATCCAGCGGGTGATCGGGCGGCATCCCGGCCCGACGCCCTTGTATTTGTACTATCCCCAGGCGAGGAAGCTGGTCGAAGCCGAGAATTGCTATTGGGTGCGTTATTCCAGCGGACTGACGGCGGATCTGGAGATATTGCTGGGAACCGGACAGGTAAAACTGGTAAAAAAATAATGTCTTTTAAGGGAGGATTCCGGCGCGTTGTCACGAAATACTTGCGGGAAGCGACTGTTCAGAGGGAACGCCGCCTGACCGGATCCCGGCTCCTCCTTCAACGGCGTCACGCGCGCGTCACTAAATTTATCAGTTGAACTGTTCAGGAGGGATCGTCTTATTGACAAAAACAGCTTTTTATCCGGGGACCTTCGATCCGATTACTATGGGCCACATTCATATCGCGGAGCGGGCTTGCGTACTGTTTGACCGGTTGGTCGTAGGAGTCGCGTACCATACGGGCAAAAGCACACTGTTCAGCGTCGTGGAACGGACGGAACTGGTGAAAGACGCCGTAAAGCATCTGCCCAATGTGGAAGTGTTCAGTTTTGACAGCATGACGGTGGAATTCGCGAAAAAAATCGACGCGAGAGTGATCATCCGCGGGCTGAGGGCGATTTCGGATTTTGAGTATGAGATGCAGGTCGCGGATATCAATAAATATTTGGAAAAAGAGATAGAAACTTTGTTTTTGATGGCGTCAGCCAATTTTTCGTTTTTGAGTTCAAGCATGATCCGGCAAGTGGCCGCTTTAGGGGCCAGCGTGACCGGACTGGTGACCCCGCTTACGGAAGAGCGTATGCGGGAGAAATTCGGATTAGGACTTGTGCAATAATAAGTTGCACAAGTCCTTAAGGACCTACTAGAGGAGATGGCATACAGATGTGGACGGCAATTCATATTTCACATAATCCGACGGCGGCCGATCAAATCAAATCCTTGTTGGAACAGGAAGGCATCATGGTTTCTCTGCGGCATGATTCCGGCGTGACGGAAGTGCTCGTTTCCGAACTGGAAGCGGAGGAAGCCCATGAGATTATGGCGGACAAAATGATGCTTCATTCCGTAAAAGACAAACGGAAATAGTGAGGATGAGACGCCATTGGATCAGAATCAGGAAATGCTGGAACGCTATTGGTCTTTGCGGGACGCGGTGCGGGAAGGCTTACTGCAAAATTTAAATCCGGAGCAGCGGCGGGCGGCGGAGTCCGGGGACGGGCCGGTGCTGTGTCTGGCGGGAGCGGGCTCCGGCAAGACCACGGCTATGGTTTACCGGGTGCTGCATTTGCTGCTGTTCGGCCCGGTCTACAACCGCCGGGCGCAGCCTGGGTTTTCCCTGAATCAGGGGGATTTGGAGCTGTTGGAATCATGGGACGGCGCGGAAGGGATCCTGACCGGCCCCCTGGCTTCCTTGATTGACCAGGACGGGGTCCATCCCATCCGGATATTGGTCATTACCTTTACCAATAAAGCCGCGCGGGAGATGCGGGAGCGCCTGGAAAGCAAGCTGGGCTACCTGCCCAAGGACATGTGGGTGATGACTTTCCACGCGGCCTGTCTGAGGATACTGCGCCGGGAATCGGACGCGCTGACGGACTACACGCGGGAATTCAGCATCTATGACGCCGGAGACTCGGAGCAGGTCATCAAAGGCATCGCGCGGGCTCTGAAGCTGGACGACAAGAAATACGCGCCGCGGGCGCTGGCGGCGCGGATCAGCCGATGGAAAAACGCCTCCGTGGATCCGGCGCGGGCAAAGGCCGGCGCCTCGGGAGAGGACGACAGCGTCGCGGCGGAGGTATACAAGCGGTATCAAGAGGCTCTAAAGAGCGGCAACGCCCTGGATTTTGACGATTTGATCGGTCAGACGGCGGCGTTGTTCAGGGCGCGCCCGGACATTCTGGAAAAATATCAGGAGCGCTTCCGTTATATTATGGTGGATGAATACCAGGATACCAATCACGCCCAGTATCAATGGGTCAGCCTGCTGGCTCAGGGGCATCAGAACCTGTGCGTGGTGGGGGACGACGATCAGTCCATCTACGCTTTCAGGCAGGCGGATATTCGCAATATCTTGAATTTTGAGCGGGATTATCCCACGGCAAAGGTCGTCAAGCTGGAGCAGAATTACCGCTCCACCCGGCGGATCCTGGAAGCGGCCAATCAAGTGATCGCCCAGAACCGGGGGCGCAAGCCCAAATCCCTGTGGACGCGGAATCCGGAAGGGGATCCGGTGGATTCCTTCGCGGCCCTGGACGAACAGGAAGAAGCGCTTTTTGTCAGCGAACACATCCTGCGGACTGTGCAGGAAGGCGGGCGTTACGGGGAACACGCGGTGCTGATGCGGACCAACGCGCAAAGCCGCGCCCTGGAAGAATGGTTTGTCCGCCGGAGGATTCCCTATGTGATCGTGGGGGGTATGCGGTTTTACGACCGGAAGGAGATCAAGGATCTGCTGGCGTATTTGAAGCTTTTGGCCAATCCCAGCGACGCCGTGGCCTTGAGGCGGATTATCAATGTGCCGCGCCGGGGGATTGGAGACGCCACCGTGGCCAAAATCGAAGCCGCCGCTTCGGCTGAGGGACTGCCGGTTTACCAGGCGGCCCGGAACGCCGAACGTTTGGGTTTTGGATCCAGGACCGCCCAGGTCTTGGAGGGGTTTTGCCAAATGATGGATGAGTTGTACGCCATGACCGGGCGAGTCGGCATAACGGAACTGGCGAAGGCGGTTCTCATCAAATCCGGCTACGCGGACGAGCTTGCGAGAGAGAATACCAGAGAGAGTCAGGGACGTTTGGATAATTTGCAGGAATTCCTGACCAAGACCACCGAATATGACCTGGCGGCCGCGGGTGGGGATTCGCCGGGAAGAAATTCGACGGAAGGAAATTCGCCGGAAGGGAATTCAATGGAAAGGAATTCGCCGGAAGGAAATTCAATGGAAGGGAATCTGGCGGATTTCTTAGGGGAGATGTCGCTGATCACCGATTGGGATCAGGCCCAGAATCAGGAGATCCGGGACGTGGTTTGGGTGATGACGATGCACATGGCCAAGGGGCTGGAATTCGACCAGGTATTTGTGGTCGGCATGGAAGAAGGGATCTTCCCGCATTTCCGCTCCATGCTGAACGCCTCGGATATGGAGGAGGAACGCCGTCTGTGCTATGTGGCGCTGACCAGAGCCAGAAAAAAACTCTACCTGGCATACGCCAAACAGCGCAGCTTGTACGGCAAAACCAGCCATAATCCGCCGTCCCGGTTCCTGGGGGAATTCGACCATTCCGATTTCTCCGAAAAACCCCGGACATCCCCTGTTCCATGGAACGGGAACGGGCGTGAGGCCGGGAACGGGCGTGAATATGAGGCCGCGCGTGAGCGTGGAACCGCGCGTGAACGTGGAACCGCGCCTGAACAGGCGGGCGGGACCCTGGCCGTGGGAGACAAAGTGCGGCACGCCAAATGGGGCGACGGCGTCATAGTCTCCGTCCGCGGGAAAGAGAGCGAAGCCGAATACCAGGTGGCCTTCCCCAACGAAGGAATCAAGAAACTGTTGGCGCAATACGCGCCCTTAACGAAGCTGTAAGCAGGGCGCGGCCCTAGCGTCATTTCGGGCGCCATATTTTCGTCATACCGTAGGGGCGGCATTCTGCCGCCCGGGACCGTCCGGAAACGGCAAAAATCGCGCCGTCAACACAATATATACCGTGCTACGATTCGCAGGTCGAAAAAATTACCCACTTTGGAGGGGAATGTAATACAGACTGCGGCTGACGGGGTGGTTTCGCCGGTCGCGCATCACCCCTGCCCCGCCCGTAAATCTGGAACGGCAAAACTGCGCGCAGGAGGATTTCATGGACATACCGCAAAAGATGGAAGCTTTGATCGAGCGGTTGAATCAATACGCGGAGGCTTATTATACCCTGGACAATCCGCTGGTATCCGACGCCGAATACGACCAATTGTACGACGAACTGAAAGACCTGGAGGAACAGGCGCAGACCGTGCTGCCGGACTCCCCCACCCAGCGGGTGGGGGACCGGATATTGCCGGGCTTCTCCAAACACACCCACAAAAGCCCCCTCTGGAGCTTGAATAAGGCTCAGAATGAGGAAGACGCGGAAGCGTGGGAGCGGCGGATCCTGAAAATACTGACGGACGCGGGCTATGAGCGCTCCGAGCTTGAATATATCGTGACCCTGAAGCTGGACGGCCTGACCGTGAATCTGACCTATGAATCCGGAACGCTGACCCACGCCGCCACCCGCGGCACCGGGGAGATCGGGGAGGAAATCCTGCCCCAGGTACGGACCATCGCCTGCGTGCCGGGACACATCCGGGCGCCCTGGACTGTGGAAATCCGGGGAGAGGCTCTGATGACCCGGGACGCGTTTGAAGCGTACAATCAAAAGAGCAAAATCCCGTTAAAGAATCTGCGCAACGGCGCGGCGGGGGCCCTGCGCAACCTGGACGTTCAAGAGACGGCGCGCCGCGGGCTGTCGGCTTTTTTTTATGACGTGGGCTATCAGGACGGCGGTTTTTTCGGCACATACTCGGATATGCTGGCGTTCCTTGAGGAAGAGGGGTTCCCGGTGCATCCGGACCGCTGGCTGTGTACCGGCGTCGGGGAGGCGATGGCGGCCGTCCGGCGGATTCGGGAGAAACGGGAGATATATCCCTTCGACATCGACGGGGCGGTAATCGCCGTGAACGATATGGGGCTGCGGGACGTGCTGGGCTATACGGTCAAAGCGCCCCGCTGGTCGCTGGCCTATAAATTTGAGGCTCAGGAAAAAACCACCCGCCTGCTGCAGGTGGAATGGAATGTGGGCCGGACAGGCAAGGTGACGCCCACGGCGCTGCTGGAACCCGTGGAATTGAGCGGCGTGACGGTTCGGCGGGCCACCCTCAACAATCTGGACGATATCCGGCGCAAAGGCGTCCACATCGGCGCCCGGGTGCTGGTCCGGCGCTCCAATGATGTGATCCCCGAGATCCTGGGCGTGATGGACGAAGGGGAAGATGGAGAGGCTGCGGAGGTTCAGGCGCCGGAGGCAGCCCGCGCGGATGAGGTTCGCGCAGAAGCGGCCCAGGCGGATGCGACCGCGGAGGTTCAGGAGATTCAGGCGCCGGCAAACTGTCCGGTGTGCGGCTATCCTCTGGAAAGAGACGGGGCGTTCTTGTTTTGCCGCAATACCTTCGGATGCAGGCCGCAAACGGTGAAAGCCATGGTGCATTTTGCCGGGCGGGAAGCCATGAATATCGCGGGCTTCAGCGAAAAAACCGCCGAGCAGCTGTATCAGTCCCTGAATCTGCGGGATGTGTCCCAATTGTACGGACTGACCCTGGAATCCCTGATGGGGCTGGAAAAATTCAAGGAAAAGAAAGCCGGCAATTTAATCAAAGCCATCGAAGACAGCAAGACATGTACCTTAGGCGCGTTTCTGTTCGCCGCCGGCATTCCCAATGTAGGCAAAAAAACCGCCCTGGATCTGGCCGCCCGCTATGGCAGTCTGGAGAATTTTTTGGCGGCGGACAGAGAGACCCTTTTGGCGGTGGAGGACGTGGGAGAGATCGTAGCGGACAGCATCCTGTCCTACTTGGGCAATCCTGTTTCCCGGCGGATTATCCGGGACTTGCTGGATCAGGGCGTGACGCCGGCTTCGGAACAGCCCGCCGTGGAACAGGCGGCGCCGGAAGAAGGGGAGCGGCACGCGCTCTTTGGCAAAAGCGTGGTGCTGACCGGGACTCTGGAGCGATTCTCCCGGGTTGAGGCGGAAGAGCGGCTGCGGGCCTTGGGGGCGCTGGTCAAAGACAGCGTGAGCAAGCGAACCGACGTGGTCGTCGCGGGGCCCGGCGCGGGATCCAAGCTGGACAAGGCGATGGCCTTGCGGGAGCAGGGAGCGGACAAGCCGCTGATTTTGAGCGAGGACGATTTTTTGGCGATGATCGGCGATTAGATCTTTGTTCGTGTCCGGGCCGCGCGTTCGCCGAATCCGCCCTCAAAAAGATTAATCAGCGCCAGCGTCGTGAACGAGATCAAAATGATCACGGCAACCCACGCGTAAGCCGTGCCGCGTTCATTGCTTTGCACCGCCGAATAAATTGCCAGCGACATCGTCTGAGTACGGCCCGGTATGTTGCCCGCAAGCATTGAAGTCGCGCCGAACTCCCCCAGCGCCCGCGCGAACGCGAGAACCGTTCCGGACGCGATGCCCGGCCTGCAGGTGGGAACGATGATCTGCCAGAATATCCGGGTTTCGCTCGCGCCGCACACCCGGGCCGCCGATACCAGGTCGCGGTCCAGGCTTTCAAACGCGCCCCGCGCCGTGCGGTACATCATAGGGAAGGCCACCACCGTCGCCGCGATGACCGCGCCCCGGATGCTGAACACAATCGGCAGACCGATTTCCGCGAGCCAATTGCCGATCAACCCGTTTCTTCCGAATATCAGCAGCAAAAAGAAACCGATGACCGTCGGCGGGAGCACCATCGGCAGCGTGAACAAGCCGTCGAACACGGCCTTCATCCGGCGCAGCTTAACCGTATTCCACGCCGCGAATAAACCCAGAAAAAAAGCGAAAACAGTCGCGGCGCCCGCGACTTCCAACGAAATAATGATCGGCGACCACATATGTCCTTCTCCGCCCGGGGGCGCGCACCGTTACGCGCCCCCGCTTATTTTTGAAATGTACTTGCTTTTGAAAATAACTCGCTTCTTATACTAACCATACCATATTCCCCTCCGCTTTACAAGCCCTTTACCGAACATTCGCGGAGGCGAAAGCGAAGGCGGCGGCATGGTTCCATTCCCCTCCGGGTCAGGGAATTCAATCAAAGGCGGGCGAGACCGTCCGAAAACAAACGGGCGGATTGCCATCCGCCCCTACGGCGCCGTGAAGAATGCGTCCGTAGGGGGCGTCGGCGGACGCCCCGCGTCTATTTCCTCCAACGCCCCGCGGTGGTTCGCCCCCGGTTCCCCCCGTGGGGGCACGGCATGCCGTGCCCCGTCCCGTTCCCGGACGGTCCCGGGCAGGCATTCTGCCGCCCGCCCCTACAGGATCCCTTTCCCGCATCCGTCGCCTACCGCTTGCCGCCCCTGGCGGGGACGGCTGGCGCTTGCCGCTGCATGGGCGCCCGCTCCTGCTCAGGCTCAGGCGGACGGCGACCGCCTGAGCCGTGCCCGGCCGGCTGCCGCGACGCCGTCATCTCCGCAAAGCTCGTATGTTCCCGCGCTCCGGCAGGCGCGTGGGCTCCGGTCGGCGCCGGCGCCGCGCGGCGCCGGCCGGCCTCCATAGACGCCGGATCCTGCAATTCGCGCGACACCATGGCCAGCCCCAGCGGGTCGTACGGATCCGCGCGCCTGACGGCCTCCTCGCCACACTCGGTATGGATCGCCATCATACCCGCGAGCGAGGAGCTCACATCCCCCAAGGCGAGGCCCGGTTCCCGCGGCCGCACCCGATCCAGCAACAGCCGGGCGCTCAGCGCGTCCCGGACAAGTTTCGCCTCCCTGCCCCCATCCGCCGCCGGCGCGCGCTGATCCCTGTAAAGATCGCTGGCATAGTAACTCCCCAAGTTACCCACGGCTTCCATATGATAAGCGAGTCCCCCAATCTGATCCTCTATACCCGCGTATTCATTGGAATACGCCCTCATCTGAGCCCCCGGGAAAATCTGCGCCGCGTCCTGCGCCAGCGCCGCCATCATATCGGCGCGCCCGGCCGCCCGGGCCACGCTCTCCGGATTCGCCGGATCCACATCCGGATACGGCTCCCTCAGCAGCTGTTTCATGCCGTCGATGCCCATTTGACGCACCTGATCCGCCTTGGCGGGATCCTCCCTCGCCGCGCTTAAGAGCTCCATCGCCCTCTCGCCCCCACGCCTGAGCAAAGCCTGCCCCTGCTCCGTGTCGGGATCCATCTCGTCCAGGGTATGCCCTTCTGCCAGCAGACACAGCCGCGCGAAGGAGGTGCGGCTGGGCGCCCGGCCTAAGGTATTCACGATTCTCGTCCCGTCCGGCAGCTGTCCCTGATTCTCAAATTCCGCGCTGTACAACGGATCCTCATGGCTCACGTCCGCGCCATTGAGATTAACAAGTGAGACAAGCCCGTAGATCAGCGGTTCCAGCCGATCCGCGCCATATCGCTGAACCTCCTGGGTGAATTGGTGTACCCGTTCCCGGGTCTGCCTCGTGGCCTCCCGCTGCACCTCCATTTGCCTAAGCTCCTCGTTCAGGAATTTCCCCTGGACCTGCTGTACGATCGCCTCCTGCCGCGCCGCCTGCTGAGGGTCGTTCCGCTCCAGCGCGTCCAGTTTATCCTGACGGGTGGGAATCTTGAAAGGCCCCCAGTCAAACGCCCGCCTGAGCCAGCCGTGCCCTTCCTCTTTGGCGCTGGGCTGCACGGCCCGCACATCCGGACGGACGGGCGCCACCGTTACCTGGAGCGCGCCATGGGCGTCATAGGCCGCCGCGGCCATCTCGATCCTCTGGGTTCCGGAGAGCATGGCGCCCGTCACCGCCAGCTTCATCTCCCGATCCCTTTCTTGGGAACTCATGCCCGCCGTCCGCTCCGCGAAAGCCTCCGCGGCAGGCCGCCCGTCTATGTAAATCATTTCAAACGGATCTTTGATCCCGAGTTCGGCGGCGTTTTGCGCCAGGACGCCTCTGGGCTCCAGCAGTACGCCAAAGGTATTGTCAAACAGCTCCGCCGCCTCCGCCTCCGCCCCGCGCGTCCTTGCGTCGCCGGGCTCGGAACGCCGCAGCTTATCCAGATTGAACACCGCCAGGGATATCCCCTGCGCCGGCGCCGTTTCCCGCGTGATCCGCAGCTGAACCGGCGCCGGATCGCGCCCCTCGGAGATATCCCTCAGAATCCGTCCCTTCTCCCGCTCCATCCGAAGCTTGTTACCCATCTGCGCCAACTCCTCCAACGCCTCCGGAATCGGTTCCGCCGGACCCGCGCACATATCCTCCACTTCGGCTTCCGACTTGATCTCGCTACCATGCATACCGTGAACCCTGGCGTAGGCGAGCAAATAAGCGGCTTGAGCCGCGGACAGATCAATTTTGGCGTTGAGGGCCTGCCGCTTGGCCGGCGTGTCGTAATGGGCGGCAAATTCCTCCGGATGCGCCCTCCGCACCTCCTCATAACAAACGAGAGTCTGGCACGAGTTCTGCATCTCCTCGTACCGGGCCGCCAGATCCTCCGTATGGTCCGGATCCAACTCCAGAACGGCCTCGTCAAAGCGCTTAAAGATATGCTCCAGGAAAGGCGCCCGGTCCTCCGGCGTTCCCCGCCCATACCCAGCGTACAGCCGGGCAAACTCCGCCGCCGACGCCTCCGGATCCGCGTCCCCCGGCGACGGTCCGAACGACGACGGCAACCGCGGATTATAGCCCTTCATGGCTCTGGCGTCTATCCCCTCCTTCTCCCGCAGCTCTTCAATAACCTGACGGAACAAATCCCGGCGCATCTCCTCCTTTTGATAAATCCTGAGCAGCGCCTCCGCCGTTTTACGCCTGTTTTCCTCAAATGTACCTGGCATTATGATTCCTCCTTTTATTTCACGTTTTTCACGATCGTCAGCACATTTTTCCCATTTTCAAACCGGTAATCCACCGCGTCCATCAGCCGCTTCGTTATAAATATCCCCAATCCCCCGATGGGCCGCTCCTCCAGCGGCAGCGTAACGTCGGGATCCGCCTTGGCCAGGGGATCATACGGCGCGCCCCCGTCCGTGAATACCACCGTCAGCCGGCCCGTTCCGGCGTCCGCCTCACAGCGCACCGTCGCCGCGCCCGCTTCCCCCGGCGCGTAGGCGTAATGGGCGATATTGACGAATATCTCCTCCACGGCCAGCGCCACATGCATACGGGCTTGGCCTGAAGGGTTCAGACGCTCCATATACTCGTCCACAAACGTCTGCACCGCTTCCAGACTGCCGTCCGCGGCGGCCACGACCGTCTCACCGCTCCGGATTCCCCCCGCCGCAGACCCCGCCGCCGCCCCGGCGCCCGCGGGAGCCGCCGCCGTGCCGCCGCCGGGTCTTCCCTGCTCCGCGGCGCCCCCGGTGTTTTTTGCCCGTTCCGCCGTTTCAGATTTATTTCCCTCGTTCATATTACGCTCCGATTTTCCTGCATGTGAGCATCACATTACAGGAGTTTTTTCCCAGAAAGGGGATATGCCGGGCCACCGGATCCAGTCCGGCGAATCCCGCCGCCCGGTTCTCATCATGGAATATCCGATAGGCCAGCGGGCTGAGAATATGATAAAAACCCTGATCCAGAACCTCGAACCCCACCTCGTCCAGCAATCCGCGGATATATTCGGGAGAGTATATCCGCACCCGTTCGGTTTCACCGCAATAAAAAGTGTCCACCACGCAGAAGTCACAGCCGTAATCCTTTTTGCCCAGCAATTGAAGCGTGCGCGTCTGCTCAAAGTCAAAGATGAGAAAGCCGCCGCCCCGGACGACCCGGCCAAATTCCGACAACGCCTTGCGCGCGTCGCAATAATCGACCACCGATCCCGCGCATAAGCACCCGTCAAACATCGCGTCCCCGAAGGGCAGCGCCTCCGCCGAAGCCTCATACGCCCTCGGGAAGGACGCGATTTTATCAAACACAATATCCACATGGTAATGTTCCGCCTGAATATGATACTCATTGCCGGCGGAGCCCACGTTCAGCAGCTTGATCCCCGGCCCGGCCGCCATCTTAGCGGCGGCGCGCTCAATATAATTTTGCATATACCGGTATGTGTACCAATGCCATCGATCCGCCTCCTGCCATATATCCGTCAACTGACTGTATCTGTCCCGGATTTGATCCCCGTCCAGTTCAGTCTCGGCCGCATGGTCCTGAGGTTTGCTGTTCATGAAACACCCGCCTTTATTCTCTTCTTATTCTGTGTCGTTACCAGGAATAATATCAATAAAACCCCCATACCGGCTCCGATGACGCCCAGCCCCGTCCCCGTTCCCAACACCAGCGCGGCAGCGAAGCAATAGGACGATAAAGACTGAGCCAGACCCGACATCACATTGTTGACCCCCAAAGCGGCGCCGGAGCCATACTCCGCGGTTTCCGGCAGCCGGGAAAAATAAACGCTCTGAACCGTGAACGAAAAACTGTCCGCAATGGCAAATATCGCCACACTCACCGCCAGCACGGTCAAACCGGGCTTCAGCGCGTAAATCAAAAGCGCCAGCATAATCAGCAGCCCGCCCATGGCCAGCGCCGTCCTGACCTTAAACACATCCAGGAGCCTGCGGGTCAGCGCCGGGCCGACGTATATGGACACCAATCCATAGGCAAAGATAATGCGGCTGATATTCTCCTCCCCCATTCCGCCGGCCGTTCCGGCCAGAGGCAAAAAGTAATAAGCGAAAGCGTTGCACAGCATGTAGGGAAACATAATGAGCAGGAAAAACCCCAGCACCCCCGGAGCCGCCGCGAACCGGACAAAACCGCCGCCCGCGCGCCGCCGGACCCCCTTGGTATCCGGCAGATTGGAGCTTCGGTAGATCAGCAGAATATATGCCAGCATCAGCAGCGCGATCAGCGCCGAAGCCAGGTACACCGAGCGGTAGCCCCAGAGCAGCCCGATGGCCGTGCCGGTGACCAATCCGCAGTTCGTGCCTGAATTATAGCCCACATTGGACATGCTGAATCCGTGTTCCACATCCCGCGGGTCTTTCTGGGCGGCGGCAATCACGTCCGCGCAGTATTGAACCAGTCCCACGCCCACACCCATCAAGGATTTGGCGGCTGTGAACATCCACAGGTTCCCGGAGGCCATGGCCGCCAGTTCCCCCCCGAAAAGAAACGCCGTGCCCGCAATCAGCAAGGGAAAAAGCCCGAACCGCCCGGCGGCCCGGCCCCCCGCCGCTGACGCCGCGCCGGAGAAAAAGAACGTCGCCGAATAAGCGATGGCCACGCCCACTTCCATGGGTATTCCCAAGGTTTCGGTATACAGATCCCGGGCGAATAACGGGCTGACGACCAAGGCGAAACAGTCCAGCAAATACAGCAAAAACATCAGCGGCCGCACCGCGCCCACATCCGCCAGGCCCTTTTTGCCTTTCGCGGCGCGGTTCCTGAACACGCCCGCCGCAAAGATGATCTCATTCAGCAGCAGCAGCACCTCACACACCGTGACCGCCGCCCGCAGCGCGACCTCCCGCAGCGTCTCCAGCATCTCCCGGCGAAAGGCCCGGAGATTCACCCCCATCTCCAGCGCGCCGGCCACATCGCCCCGGGAATCCAGAATGGGCGTGACGGTGTACGTGTACTCGCCGGAAAAATCCACCACCGAGGGAAACACGATCTGGACGTCCTGTTCATACGCAATCTGAAACTCTGTCCCCTCATAAGGATAGTCCACCGGATACAGCGCCCCCCACTGATCCGCGCTGGAATAAACATAGTACACCCGCCCGTCCACCACACGGATCAGCATCCGGTATATGCCGTTGTCCCAATCCGCCGCGTCGGGCCGAAATTCGCCGTCCTCATAAAGCATATTCCAGGTTCCGCCGCCGCGGACAGGCGCCAGCTGCGCCTTGAGCTTCTCATAATCCGCGCCGCGGTAATCCTCCAGCCGGTTGATCCGGGAGAGGGCGTCCCCGTCCACAGCCGCCGCCGTCATGGCGGAAAGCGCGGACAGATTGTCGATGGTCGTATTGGAAAATCGCTTATTAAAGCTATCCGAATACTGGGCCATAACCAGCACCGTCACCACCGTCACCACCACCGTCAGCATCAGTGAATACATCAGCCGTTCCATACCCACCTTCCGGTAAGCATACATAAAGATCCGGCAAACCAGAACCAGCGCGCCCGCCGCCATAACCCCGGCCGATATCCACCAAAGCCACAGCGTCAGACGTTTGATTCCGTCAAAGACAAAGGAGGCGCCCAAGGACTCCAGCCCGCCGCCGCCATATCGGATCAGGCCGTACTGGCTGATCAAGAGTATTTCTCCCTCCGGCGCCCCGTTGATCCAATAATACAGCCGGAAATCCTCGTCCAGAGGCATATCGCCGCCCAAATCCGCCGCCGGCTCAAACGCGCCGTCTTGCAGCCGGTACATCTGGCGCCGGCCCACGTCGCTGACATACAGCGTCCCGCCGCCGGCATACAGACCGAAAGGCAGACTGAAGCCGGCCTCCGCCCGCGCCGGATAGGGCAGTTCCTTATGGGCGCCGTTCAAAGAAAGCTCCCTGATCACGCCGAATTTATCCGCGGTATACGCCGCCCCCGTCTCCGGATCACAGGCGGCGCCCAGCGTCAGCGCCTCCGCGTCCGGATAGGGGAATACCGAGAGAACCTCCGGCGCCGGCGTCTCCGAACCGGCGTCTATCCGGTACAGCGTCAGATCCGACGGGTGTTTTTCCATATAATAAAGCCATTGCCCCGCGCTCACCAGGCTCAAGTAACCGCTGGTGTACATGGGCAGCGTGTCCTCCGCCCCTTCATAACTCCGCGACAGCAGCGTCCCCACCCGCCGGCCGCGCCGGTTGTACTCCAAAATGTCCGCCTGTATGATCCGGTCATTGTCGTCAAAAACATAGCTCGTGACATAGACCCTTCCGGAGTCTGCCGCCGCCACCGCGCCCAAAGTCGCGTCAGACGCCGCGTCCCACCGAAAAACGCCGTTTTCGCCGAAACTCAGCAGCCGCGCCCCTCCCGAGTCAATGGCATAGTATTCGCCCTCATAACCCCGCGCCGCGCTGGAGAAACTCGCCCCCTCCACCGCGGTCTGCCAGGGCAGCTTATTATAATTGCCCCAGTTCAGCGCCAAATACAGACACAGAATCAGAAAAAAGCACAAAACCGGAATATTCATCTTCCTCAGCCGGCCGGGCAGGCTTTTCGCCGCCTCAGTCATATTTTCAGTCATAATTTCAGTCACATTCTCACGCGTCATACCGTCACACACGCCCGGTACTTAGGCAGCGTAAACGCCGGATGCAGCGATTCCTTGAACCGGCGCAAATTGGGAATCCCCATGTCTTCCTCAAAATTCAGATACCGCGTATCCGGGATACACAGCCGGCATACCTGATCGATCAGGGCGTAAGACAGCCCCGAATAGCGGTGGCGGGCAAATATATTCAGCATATCCGTCATGCCGCCGCCCATGTCGCCCAAAAGCATCAGCGCCTCCGGTTCCCCATCCGCGTACATAATCCCGCCCGAGGCCCGGAATCTGTCCAAATCCCGCACCGTCCGCAGCGCGGTGTCCCTGGGACACCGAAAGCCGCAGGAATCGCAGCCGCGCCCCGTACACCACGCCTCTATGATCCCCGCGCAGTCCTCCAGACAGCCGCCGCGGCCGGGTTCGATCCGCCGCGTCTCCGCCCGGTGCCTGCGCAGGAAACGGCTGTGATTCATCCGGCGGTTGGCGTTCTCCGGCCCGTCAAACCGGGTCAGCTCAGAAACACAGTAGACATAATCATTTTCGCCGGGATCCGTCCAGACGGTGAAATCCGGCAGCGCCCGAACCCATTCCGCCTCCCGCTCAGACATGTAGGCCAGCCGGAAGGGCTCCCCCGCCAAGCCGAACATATGCCGCATCCGCCGGATCACAGCGGCGAAGCGTTCCGGCTCATACGCGCCCATAGGCGGGAACGCCAGCAGATGATTGTCGCTCTCCATGAGCAGCACCGTCAAATAGCCCAGCTCCGCGTCCTCCCGGCAATACATCACATCCTCCAGGGCATAGGCGCAGGCGCTGAGGAAGCTCCGGCCGGATACGGTGGTTTCCGGCTGATAACGCGTCCATATATCTCCATGTTCCGGCGAAATCAACTCAAAGGCGTATCGTCCGCCGATCCGCTCCAATATGCGCTGAAAACGCGCCTGCCGCTCCTTGTAATAAGCGTCGTCGAGCATCGGGTCCGCATCCTCCCTCAAGGTTTATAACATACAATCAGCATGGTGATATCGTCGGCCTGGGGCGCTTCGCCGGCAAAAGCCCGGACATCCTCCCGGATGCTTGTCAAAAACGCTTTCAAATCTCTTTCGCCTCCATGGGCCTGAATCGACGCCAGCAATCCGTCGTTTCCGAAGAAGCCGCCTTCCGGATTATCCGCCTCATTGACCCCGTCCGTATAGAGCAGGAGCCGGTCTCCCGGCTTCATCCGGGCGGACGTCACGCCGTAAGTCACGCCCTCCATGGCCCCCATAAACAAACTGGTCTCGGTCGCCAGCCGTTCCGCGGTTCCGTCCGCCGAAATCAGAATGGGCGAACCGTGCCCGGCGTCCGCGATGAGGATCTCGCCGGTCCCGGTATCCAGCGCCACCGTCGAAACCGTCACGAACATATCCTCCCCATTGTTCTGACAAAGCAGCTCATTGGCGGCCTCGAAGGCGTGACTCAGCAAGCTGTCGCGGGTAAGCCGGGCGCGGATAATGGCCTTGGCCATCATCATGAATAAAGCGGCCGGAACGCCCTTCCCCGACACATCCCCCACCACCAACGCCAGCCGGTGATCGTCCAGCGTCCAGAAATCGTAAAAATCCCCCCCCACTTCCTTCGCTGGATCCATGAGGGCGTAGAGGCTGAAATCCTCCGGGTTCGGAGCGATGTCGAAATCATGAGACAGGACGCTGGCCTGTATCTTTGCCGCCACGGACAGTTCCGCCTCAATGCGCTGCCGTTCCTGGGTGAGCCGGGTCACATCCTCAATATACCGCACAATATCCCGGGCCATCTGATTAAACGCCGAAGCCAGCCCCTCGATCTCGTCCCTGGTATTGATCTGAATGGGATCCGGATACAGCTCCCCCTGCTCGTCCCGGATACTCACAAAGTTTTGCACATGAGCCACCAGCATCTGAAGCGGCGCGATCATCGTCCGCGCGAAATACATCTGAAAGCCGAAAACAGCCAGCGCGATCAGCAATGAGATACTGGAGCCCATGATCAGCATGATCCGGTTCAGATCGTCAAAGATGCGCTGCACATCCACATCCGCGCCCACCACGGCCACCAATTCCCCCCGGGAATTCAGCAGCGGGCAGAAGGCGGAAGCCAGATACCCGTCCGAACTGTTGCTCAGATTCAGCTCCAGATTGGGCTCAAGGGTCTCCATCACCCGCCGGACAATATCGATGGACGCGTCGATCTCCGGATCATCCAGCGCCATCGTATATCCCAGCGCTTTTTCCTCCGGGCTCAGCGTCCCCGCCTTGGCCATGTCATGGATAAACACACAGTAGCCCTCATCCAGGACCGGCAAATACACATAGAGATAGGTCAGCTGGTTGAAATCCAGTATGCTCTGAAGCTTGTCCTCCATTTCATAAAACCGCTCGTCAGCCTCCCGGCCGTTTATGTAAGCCTCCACATCGTCCCCGTTCACCAGCTCGGAGGCCACCAGCGCGGAACCGGCCACAATCTGCCGGTATTTCTCCAGATTGGCGTCCCGATAGAAAAAATAAGTCAATGTCAATATGGTGGCCAAAAGCGCCGCGCCCAGTATCAAAATACCCACAGTGAATTTTCCGCGCAGATTCATGCCCCGGCGCCTCGCTTCCCCTGTTTCCATGCTCTATGCCTCACTTGTTTCCGATTATGATATCCACCGTGGGGTCACGGCCTGCCGTGCCCCGGTCCCATTTTCGGACGGTCCCGGGCGGATTGCCATCCGCCCCTGCAAACGCATTATTCACGGTACCGTAGGGGCGGCATTCTGCCGCCCGGATCCGTGGGGGCACGGCATGCCGTGCCCCTATGTCCCGTTTCCGGACAATCCCGGGCGGATTGCCATCCGCCCCTAGGCCCCCCTGCGCTCAACTCCTCGCAGACCGTCCTCCGTGCTGGCGCTGGGGCTCGGCAGGCTCCAGAACGGGTCGCTTAGGCTCGCGCATGCTGTCCGCCCGCCTCCGTCCAGTGGGCGCGGCTGCGGTCCTGACCGTGGCGGCAAGGGCCTCCCGGTCCATATGTTCCCGCCGGGGCGCCGTCTGCGCCTGTTCCTGCTGGGGCGCGGCGGCTTGCGCTTGCGTTTGCGCCGCCGCCCGCTGGGACCCGGCCGGATGCCGTTCCGCTTCGGCGGCGGCGTTCATCGCGGCTTGTGTCTCCTCCGAATGATTCTCCATATGAATCCTGCCGGCCTCCGCCCGCGCCGCGTCCTTCACGCGGATTTCCGCCAGTCCGTCCGCGTGCTCCTGCGCGGCTTTCATCGATGTGAATGGTCTAAAATCCCTGACGGCTCTTTTCCACGCGGCATCCACCGTTTCCTGGGACGCCCCCAGCCGCCACTCGACCGGAGCGACACAAATACTAGGTATCCCGCCGCTTGTCTTTTCTTGGGTCACGCGGTCGCCGTACACGACATCCTGAGCGGTAATACCGATTTCAAGATGCCCCGACGGTTGACTCGAATCTAAATGCTCAAGGTCGTATCCATCCTCCTTGGTTTGCCCCAGATTCCGGTCGATTCGCTGAACCTTCAAGGTATTGCCGCTGTCTTCGAGCGCCTTTTCAAGCGCCTGGCAAAAAGTGACCTCCGAAGGAAGCGCCATTGTCCCTGAAGGGGTTGCCTCCTCTTGAGTATTTCTGACGCTCTCCATAATTTCGATATCTCCGGGGGGAGCGCCAAATGTAGTTTTTATCTGATTCAATAAATAATCTTTCGCGTCTCCGTCTTCTGTGTGCTTCGCGTCCAAGTGAAGCATAGCATAGGTATCGCCCTTTTTAACAATAACCACACTGCACCCGCTCACCGAAGCCGTGGATACCTGCCCGAATTTTTTCCCATCAATATCAAAAGGCTCAACCTCTGTCATCCGAACTGTACCGTTTGCGTTCACTGCTTGGTCCAGCGGCATTTTCGCGGCTATCCTGCCCTCGAACAATCCGTTCCTTTTCTCAAATACCGCGAAACTCGCCCAGCCCAGGCGGTATGTAGCGTCCTGCTCCGTAGGCTCCTTCGTAGGCTTATTCGTAGAATCGGCGCCTTTGGATCCCTCTATGATCCGATTGGGTGTAACTGATAAATTAGTAGAATCATCACTAACCGGCGACGTATGGCCGCCAAGCGTAAAAATATTGGTCATCTCGGTTCTCTTGATATCCTCAGGCAATGACTGGTTGCCTTCTACCTCCAGAGCCGATGGACTGATCGCGCGGTATCGCTGGGGACGCTTACCGTCCATGGCCTTTGCGACCTCCAGAGCCTCTTTTCTTAAAGGCCGGTCTGCATCGGCGCTCTCCCGGTAGGCTGCCAGCGCGTTTTTCTCATCGCTGTTCAGTTCAAATCCGTCGCCGCCATTATAAAAAATACCGATGTTTCCCTCCTGACGGCGGCGCTGAGCCTCTGTGGCCCGCCCGTTAAACAGCCGGCCAAAGAAAGCGCCGATGCCCTTGCCCTTGGGATTGGGCGGACTGCTGCCGCCCCTGGCGTCCGACAAAGCCCCCTCCGCGGCGGTAAAGTCTTCCGCCTTACCCACGCTGCGCCCTCTGACGCTGTCACTGTACAGCTTATCTCTGACCGCCAGGCGCATCACGGCCTTTTGATTGTCCGGAACTTCTCTGGCGTCGACGCGCGCCAGTTCCGCATCCTGCCGGCGCATCATTTCCTCGGCCCAATGCCCCTTTGCCGCCAGCACCCGCTGGTAGCGGTATTCCGCAAGCTGCACCTGAAACCAATTTGCCATTTGATTCCCTCCTTAACCGGGCGGCAGAATGCCGCCCCTACAAACGCATCGTTCACGGTACCGTAGGGGCGGCATCCTGCCGCCCGGGACCGTCCGGAAACGGGACGTCGAGGACGCCGTCCCCTACACTCAATTCCCCGCAGACCGTCCTCCGTGCTGGTGCTGATTCTCGGCAGGCGCCAGATGGGTGGCGGCAGGCTCGCGCATACTGGCCGCCCGCTTCCGTCCGGCGGGCGCGGCGGACGTATGCGGCCTGACCGTGGCGTCAAAGTCATCCCGGCTGATATGTTCCCGCCGAGGCGCGGCCGCCTGAGTTTGCGCCTGTTCCCGCTGAGGCGCCGCCGCCTGAGCTTGAGCCTGCGCCTGCGCCCGCTGGGACGCGGCCTGCTCCTGCTGGGGCGCGGCCGCCTGAGCTTGCGCCTGCCGACGCGCGGCGTCCCGCGCTTGAGCCTCGACCCGCGTCTGCTCCATGGCATCGACGCGCCTCGCCTCTTCCATTCCCGGAAGCCCCCTCACACTGCCCTCCGGCTCCGGCCTGGGAATACCATTCTTCGTCTGTTCCATTTGCTCTACGCGTTTCTTTGCCAAATCATCCGCGTGTTTCTGCGCGTCCTCCGTCGACGTGAACTCCCGGTACGAACCGCCGCCATCCTTCCATATGGTTTCTACAGCGTCTTGCGGCGCCCCCAGCCGCCACTCCACAGGAACGACGTGGAGCTTTGGAGGATCTGTACGCGACACATCGGCTCGGTCACCAAACACCACATCCTGAGGAGTTATGCCGATTTCCAAATGCCCCGGAGGATCGTCTATGAATTCGGCGCTGGCGGTTTTCCCCTTATCCCGGTCCAGCCGCTGAACCCTCACTTTATTACTGCCACCCTCACCGAGTTGCGCATGAAGCGCGTCACAAAACTGACTCTCACATTCGCCGGATTTTCGAATGCTCTCCATGATCTCAACGTCTCCGGGTACGTCCCTAAACGCCATTGTCATCTGCGTCAGTAAAAAATCCCGCGCCTCCCCCGGTTCCGTATGCTTTGCGTCCAGGTGAAGCATGGCGTATTGATCGCCTTTTTTAATGATAATCACGCTGCACGCAGTGACCCCGGCCGTGGTTATCTGCCCGAACTCCTTGCCCTCCAGCATATCTCCATTCGGTTCAACAGTTCCCACCACCACGTTCCCGTTGGCGTCTTTTTCATTTAAGGGGTTAATTTGCGCGCCGGAGACACCCTGAAACAAGCCTGCCGGCGTTTTTCTGAACACGGCGTAACTGGCCCAGCCCAGCCGGTAAGTGGCGTCCTGCGCTGAAGGAGTGTCCCCTTCTCCTTCTATGAGCTTGCTGGGCTTTACTGTCCCGCCCTCGCCTGTAGTTCCCAATCCTAACCCATTCAAGCCCTCTGTGTATACTTTTGCCCTATCATCGGCTTTATACTCCCCAGAATGTCCTTCGATCTCTTGCATGGCCGATTCGACGGCGCGATACCGGCGCGGTCGGCGCGGGCGCCCGTGATCGCCGATCGCCTCCGCCACCGCCACGGCTTCCCTCCCTTTCGGCCGATCCCTGTCGACGCCGTCCCGATAGGCTTGCAGCGCGGCTTTCTCCCCAGAATTCAGTCCGCCAAATCCTCCGTTAGCGTCGGTGTAAGAGGTAGTGGCTTCAGAATGCCGGCGGCGCTGAGCCTCTGTGATCCGCCCGTTAAACAGCCGCCCGAAGAAACCGCCGATACCACTGCCTTTGAAATTACTGGGCTTCCCGCCAAACGCGTCCACATCGCTCATCGCCTCACGTAGATCGTGCCTTACCTCCTCATAAGCAATCGCTCTGTCGCTTCCGGTTAATTCGTCCCGGACCGCCAATCTGGCCACAGCTTTATGAGAGTCCGGAATACGGCTGTTCTGATCGACTTTCTCGGCTATTTCCGCCCTCTGCTGTTTCATCAGCGCCTCGGCCAGTTTCCCGTCTTCCGCCATCGCCTTCTGATAACGGTACTCCGCTCTCTGCCGCAGCATCCATCTTTGGAATAAACCCGGTGGTCTCCGCCGTGGCGCCGCCGCTCTCCGCTGTGGCGCTGCCGTTCCCTGTTCTGGCGCTTCCGTTCTCTGATCCTGATCTGGCATTTTCATTTCCTCCTTATTTACGATTATTCCGGTATCCCATCCTGTCATTCCGGACGGTCCCGGGCGGATTGCCATCCGCCCCTACAAATGCATCATTCACGGCGCCGTCGGGGCGGATGGCAATCCGCCCGTTTGTTTTCGGACGATCCCGGGCGGCAGAATGCCGCCCCTACGCTCTTCCCCCCGCAGACCGTCCGCGCCGGGGCTCTGCAGGCTCCGGAGCGGGGCGCCCAGGCGCGCGCACGCTGTCCGCCCGCCTCCGATCGGCTGCGGGGGGCCTGCCGTCAAGCGCGTCCCGGCCGATCCGCTGGCGCCGGGGCGCGGTCTGCGCCTCATCCTGTGCCTGCTGGGGCGCGGTCTGCGCCTGCTCCCGCGTCCGTATCCGCGCCTGCGTCTGTGCCTGCTCCAGCGCCTCCGCCGCCTCCCACGCCCGCGCCTGACCGCCTGCCTCCCACGCCCGATCAAACGCCGAACGCTCCTGCGGCGTCAGCTTAGACACATCTTCCGCCGTAATAAGCCTCGCCCCTCCCTGGCCGGCGGGCCCTGTTGCCGGCCCATGTTCCCTGGTCAGATCGTCCAGCGATATATGTTGAACAGGCTGATTGGGCACGAATCTGCCGGCCCCGTCCAATCGCTCCGCGTAAGCGTCCTGGCCTCTGTCATGCTCCCGCAGATACGCCTCACGCTCCCGGATCAGCCCGCCGAAGAAATTCTGGTACTCGTCCGTCAGGCCGTTCTTTCTGGCCAGAATCGCGTTGTACTTCGCCTGGTAT
>JAISDM010000176.1 GCA_031264885.1 Peptococcaceae bacterium
GTTCCATCCCCGCTGCTTCATGGCGAAGAAGGAATGTTCGGAGGCGACTCCGGCGCTCAGGGATGTGGGAAACGGTCATTTCTGCGCGTGCCACTGTGTGTAAGGATTTGTGTCACAAGTCCTGAACGCGCGGCGCCGCGGTTATGAATAAAAAAAGAAACCCAAAAAAAGGAGGGAGATGTTTTTCTATGAAAAGGTACCGTGAAAAAATGGTGTGTCTCATGCTTGCGTTCGCCATGGTGTTCTCTCTGGCCGCCTGCGGAGGGGGCGGCGCTCAGAACTCCAATGTGACGCTGCCCTCGGACGACCAGCCGACCCAACCTTACAATCCGGTTCCGACATCCCCGGGAGGCGGGACCGCCGCGGCGTCCAGCGAACCCCAGTACGGCGGCGTCGTAAAGATCATCGACACCGGCGCGACCGGCGGAACGGCGGAGCCCTTCGGCTTCCCCTGGACGCCCATCATCGCCAACAACTTCAGCACACCTTGGTCGGAATCCCTTGTGAACCTTACCCAGGATGGCGTCTATGAGCCTCATCTCGCCGAGAGCTGGGAGATCGACCAGGACGCCCACACCATTACGCTCCATCTCCGGAAGGGCATAGAGTTCTCGGACGGTTCCCCGTTCAACGCCGAAGCGGTGGCGTGGAACATCAACAGATGGCCCGTGGACGGCCGCGGCAACGAGGAGATTGTCGAGTCTGTGTATACCACAGACGAGTATACGGTCGTCGTTCCCTATAAGAATTGGCAGAACGTGCTGTTTGAGACCTTCGCGTCCCATTCCTATTCCATGGTTTCCATGCAGAACTTCCTCGACCATGATATGGATTACGCGAAGCAGCATCCCGTAGGCACAGGCCCCTTCGTGCTGGATGAGTGGGTGCCCGGATCTCATATTAAATTTGTCCGCAACGAGAATTACTGGATGGAGGGCAAGCCCTACTTGGACGGCGTCGAATATTACGAGATGTCCGATATTATGACCCAGAACGCCGCGCTGCTGTCCACCGGCGAGGACGCCATAGATATGTTCCAGTGTACCAACGCTGAGCAGGCGTATACCCTGATTACCCGCGGCGCGGATATGGATACGTCTTATATGCGCGGCGGCGGAACGCTGACCCTGTGCCCGAGCAGCGACAACGCGGGTACGCCTCTGGCCGAACTGAAGGTACGCCAAGCGATCGCCTTCGCCCTGGACCGGCAGGCGATCGTGGACGCGAAGGGTTTCGGAATTAACACGGCTGCCAATCAGATCACAGGCGCGGGATGGGCGGGCCATCTGCCGGACAGCAACCCGAACCTGGTATCCTACGATCTCGAAAAAGCGAAGCAGCTTATGGCCGAGGCCGGATACGAGAATTGCTTCAGCACGACGATTTACTCGAACATACAGTTCCAGGACGTATGCGTCATCATGCAGGACCAGCTGGAGGCGATCGGCATCACATGCGAGCTGGAATTCCCGGAGCCGGGCAGACTCACCGACCTCCAGGTCAACGGCTGGGACGGTCTGATGGTCGTCAACTTCGGTCAGATCATGAATACCGGTATTTCCTATTATATCTGGTATCATCCGGATCAGGACTCCTATGTGAGCGCCATGCGTCCCGCCGAGTATGAGGAAATGTATTACGAAGCCCGCCGCAGCCTCGACATCGACAACGAGCTGTTCGGGCGGCTGGGCAATATGGTGCTTGAGTATATGACGTTTGTGCCGATTTACCACACCTACAGCGTGTACCTGGCGCGCAACGGTCTCAAGGATCACGGGTTCCATAAATATTCCGCCGACACCATCTGGACCCCGTGGGACGCCTATTGGGAAGCCGGGTCGCCGGAACTCGGCTGATGGGCGCCGGTATAACCGAATGAAGTAGTATAACAGGGGACGGTTCCCTTTGTGTTCCGGCGCTCGCGGATTTCATTGAGAAGGAACGCAGAGGAACCGTCCCCCTGTGCCGCCCCGGAATGACGGTGATGAGCGTGTCCCGCGATGTTTCTGTTGCCGGGCGCGCGGCGAAATGATATACTTTGGTTAACGAATTCTTGGCGGCGGGCGCCGCCGGGGAAAAGAGAGGGGAGGCGTGGCATAGTGGCGAGATTATTGTTGGATGAGAGCGAACCGATGAGTATTGATGAATTTATATGCTCCATATATTATCATGAAGGCATTTGGGAATTGTTTCGCGGAGAGTTGGTGGGAATGTCTCCGGCGGTCAGCTGGCATGATTTTACCGTAAACAGAATCAGTTATTTGTTTCAGTCTGTGATTGAGGCGAGGGGAGGGCGATGCAGGGTAGGCGGATCCAATACGGCTGTATTGCATCATGACGATTCCTTTGTCATGCCGGATGTATTTGTAAGCTGCGACGAAACAAGGATGAATGAGAAGGGGAGGTACGCGGCGGCTCCCGAACTCATTGTCGAAGTGCTGTCGCCGGCGACGAGGGCCTACTGTTTGGGTGAGAAAAAAGACTTATACAGGGAGGCGGGCGCGGAGGAGTATTGGGCGGTGGATACGGACGCTAGATATATCCTCGTTGAGAATTTCAGGACGGGATTCAAAAAGCAGTTTTCGATGGGTGATTCCATCCAATCGGACTTTGATTCCGGATTTAATTTAGATGTGGCGGATGTGTTTAAGCCTATTATGGATTAACACGGGAGGGCGAAACAAGGACTGGACATGGCAGAAAAAATAGATAAAAAAGATGTATTCATGATTGGGATTATGGTGTCGGGATCTTTTATCTCCAGTTTGAATCAAACGGTGATGGCGCCTATTTTACCGGCGATTATGGTGGATTATGGCATCACTCCGGCGATCGGGCAGTGGCTTACGACTGTTTTTATGCTGGTGAACGGTTTGATGATCCCGGTGACCGCGTATTTGATCAACCGTTTTACTACGAGGCAGCTTTTTTTTGCCGCGATGTCGTTCTTTATCGCCGGTACGACTGTCTGCGCGCTTTCGTCTGATTTCACGACGCTGATCGCCGGGCGTGTGGTGCAGGCGGTGGGCGCGGGCAACTTGCTTCCGCTGGTCTCTGTGAATACGATGCTTCTGTTCCCTAAGGAGAGGCGGGGTCTGGCGCTGGGCATCACCAATGTGGTCATGGGGGTGGCGCCGGCGTTCGGGCCTACGTTTTCGGGGTGGATCGTGGATACGTTGGGATGGAAGTATGTTTTTTACGGCATCGCGCCTTTGGCGGCGGTTGTGTTGATCATTGCGCTGTTTACGCTTCGGAACCTGCATGTGGGAAAGCGCGCCGGTTTGGATTGGATCTCGGTGGCGCTGTCGACGCTGGGCTTCGGAGGGCTTCTGTTCGGATTCTCTATGGCGGGGAACATTGGATGGGATACGCCGCACACCTATATTCCCATTGTGGCGGGGGTGTGTGTGATCTGCTGCTTTGTGAGACGCCAGCTTCGCAGTGAGCAGCCGCTGCTCAAGCTGTCGCTGCTCCGGAATCCGGTTTTTTCCTGCGCGGTCAGTCTGTCGATGATCTGCAGGCTGGGTCAAGTGGTGGGAATGGTGATCACTCCGATTTTTTTGCAGACGGTGGCGGGATATTCCGCGACGGTTTCGGGGATGACTGTGATGCCTGCCACGGCGGCTATGGCGGCGATGAATCCGGTGTCCGGAATGCTGTTCGATAAATATGGCCCCAGAAGGATCTGTATCATCGGGATCGCTTCGGTAGCCTTCGGCACGTTTTTGATGTCGTTGATAGATGTGGATACGCCGCTGGCTTACATAGTTTTTATATATACCTTCCGGATGGTGGGTTTGTCCTTATGTAATATGCCGCTGAATACGTGGGGAATCAACGCTTTGCCCAACGAGTGGATCGCTCATGGCAACGCGATTGTTCAGACGACGACGCAAATTGTGAATTCCATCGGGACGGCCATACTGATTACCATTATGATGATGGTCGCGGGCGCGTATCTCGCGGGGGGCGCCACGGAGACCGCGTCGATGGTCCGGGGCGTGAACGCCGCTTACAGATTTGCCTCGATATTGAGTTTTGCCGGATTGATTGTGGCTATCTTCAGGGTGGATCGGATTAAGAGATAAGGGCGGCAGAATGCCGCCCCTACGGTACCGTGAATGACGCGTCTGTAGGGGCGGCATTCTGCCGCCCGGGACCGTCCGGAAACGGGACGGGGCACGGCATGCCGTGCCCCCACGGGGGGGACCGGGGGCGAACCGCCGCGGGGCGTTGGGGGAAATAGACGCGGGGCGTCCGCCGCCGCCCCCTACGGACGCATTATTCACGGCGCTGTAGGGGCGGATGGCAATCCGCCCGTTTGTTTTCGGACGGGCTGGCCCGAATACCGGGGAATACTGTTACAGCAGTCTGAGAATCTTCCGCAGCTCGCCGCTCAGCGCCAGCAGCGGCTCCGAGCCGTTGGAGAGCGCCCGCGCGCAGTAACCGCCGTACCCCGTCCGGGTGACGCCGGCCACGCCGTCTTTCAGCGAACGCGCCGCCGCGCCCAGGGCTTCGGCCTGAGCCTCCGATATGTCCTGGTGGATCATCAGGAAGTTCCCCATGTGCGTGTATCCCTCGAACAGGCAGAAGCCCTCCATTGGCGTTTCCCCGGGAACATAGACGGCGTTGTCGGAGTATATGAGCGTATCCCCCGCGTATATCTTTGTGAGGGATTTGTGTTCGCGGTATTCAAAACGCTCGCCCCGGGCGGCCCTTCCGCAGGAGAGGATCTCGCTCTGAAAGAAGCGTGACGAAGCGTCCGCCAGCCGCACCTCTGTTTCGCTTCTGAAAGCGGAATCCCGGAACGGTATGGCGGGCAGAGGAACGTAGTTCAAAGCGGCGTTTTTTTCGACGGTGAGCCGCGTGTGCCGCCGCGCGGATCCGCCCTCCGCCATTTTGTGTATTTTCTCAAAAGCCTGGGATGTCACCTCAAGCCACGCGCCTTCCTTCACGGTGATGTCTATGATCTGGCGGTCGCCTGACATAATCCCGGCGGAGGCGCTGATGAGCGTGACGCTCATCCGGTCGTTTTCGCCGCGGTTTTCACCGTGATTTTCGCGGCGGTTTTCGAGGTAGAAGGGGTGGGCGACCTTAAAGGGCGCGGTGAAGCTCACATCGGCGAGAACAGTGCGGTTCCCCGCCCGCCGCGCCGTGAGGTTCAGCCTGGAGGCCGCGCCGTATCTGTTTTCGCTCAAGGCCGCATGTCCTCCAGCAGGACATTCCTGCGGATCCAGTCCACGACGCCGTCCACATTCCTGCCGCTGCGCATATCTGTGAATATAAAGGGCTTGCCGCCCCGCATCCGCTTGGAGTCGCGCTCCATGACCTCAAGGCTTGCGCCCACATAGGGCGCGATATCCGTTTTGTTTATGACCAAAAGGCCGGAGCGGGTAATGCCGGGGCCGCCTTTGCGGGGGATTTTGTCGCCCTCGGCCACGTCTATGACGAATATCGTCGCGTCCGCCAGTTCCGGGCTGAATGTGGCGGAGAGGTTGTCGCCGCCGCTTTCCACAAATACGATCTCGGTGTCGGGGAAGCGGCGCGTCAGTTCGTCGATGGCCTCCAGATTCATGGAGGCGTCCTCGCGGATGGCCGTATGGGGGCATCCGCCGGTCTCCACGCCCATAATCCGGTCTTTGTCCACGACGCTGTTTTTGATCAAAAATTCGGCGTCTTCTTTCGTGTAGATGTCGTTTGTCACGACGCAGATGCTGTAATCCTTGGACATACGCCGGGTGACCGCTTCGATCAGCGCCGTTTTGCCCGAACCCACCGGCCCGGCCACGCCGATTTTCACATAACTCATTTTTCTTCTCCTGTCAAGACATGTATAATCTGGAATAAAGGGTTTCGTGCCGCATGGCCCGTATATCCAGCCCGGGGCAGGAGCGGCACAGGTCGCCGCGGCTCAGACCCTCAAGGGCCTCCAATATTTCCGCGCAAAACCCCCGGGCGTCCGAGAGTATTCTCTGTCCGTCCGTTTGGCTCAAGGGAATGGTCTTGACGCAGCAGGCGGTCATGGCGGCGGCCTGCGCGTAGAGGAAGGCGGCCAGACCGTCGGCGGCGCTGATTCCGGCCGCCGAGACGAACACGCCGTAAGCCACCGCGTAAACGCATCTGGTCTCCGCGTGGGTTCCGGCGTAATCCGCGAAAACGGCGCCCCGCGGGTGTAAGAGGCCGGCGGTTTTGATAAAGCGTGTTCCCAGCTTCCGCGACGCCTCCCGCAGCTCCAATGGGATCCTGCTTGCGAAAATCAGATCCTCCAGCCGCGCCAGTTCGTCCAAATCGTGGCGGGAGGCGGCTTCACAGGCCAATTTGGCGGCCAGCAGATCCGAATAGAGGAAGGATGTCCTGAGATTCCGCTCGATATAGACGGCCGCGTCCCGGGCGCTGCTCACAAGCCCTTCCTGGATATAGGTTTCCAGAGCGTATGAATGTGTGTACGCGCCTATGGGAAACGCGGCGTCGTTTATTTGCAGCAGTATGAACAATGGCTCTGTCATGTGGCGCGCGCCGTCCATCAGCGGGGGCGCCCGTGTTCGCGCGCAGGCTCATGCCCGTGTTCATGCGCAGGCCCGTGCCCGTGTTCATGCCCGTGCCCGTGCGCAGGCTCATGCTCGTGTTCGTGCCCATGCTCGTGTTCATGCGCAAGTCCAGGCCCGTGTTCGTGCTCATGCTCGTGCGCATGCCCGTGTTCATGCGCAAGTCCAGGCCCAGGCCCGTGTTCATGTGCATGCCCGTCCTCGTGCCCAGGCTCATGCGTATGCCCAGGCTCGCGCTCAGGCTCGTGCGTATGCCCGTGTTCGTGTCCAGGCTCGTACTCGTGTCCATGCGCGTGCCCGTGCCCGGACGCGCCGGATATGCGCCTTTCCGGCATGAGCCTGGCCGCCGCCTGCCGGGGCTTGAAGCCCAGCTTCTCCAGTAGGGCAAACACCGGCGCGTCGTAGGGCAGCAGGAACCCGTCCCCGCTCTCGCTGTAAAAAAACGGGCAATGCCGGTTGCCGGCCTCATAGCACAGTTTTACCAGATCCTCGCGGCTTGAGACCTCCACCCGTATGCACACGCAGGGGATGATGTTGACCGCGGCGGCCGTGACGCCGTCCGAATACAGAACGTCGTCCTGCCGCAAGCCTCGGCGCGCGGCCTCTTCCGGGAACCGCAGCCCCAGTTCCAGGCCGTTTCGGGTGGTCAGCCGGGCGATTTTTTGATGCGCGTCATACCACTCGACGTCCGCGTAATCCGCCGTAAGCCCCTCAAAAACCGCGTCGCCCAGGCGGCCTTTTATATTCTCAACGATCATATGCTCACCATTTTTCCGCCAGCATCAGGAAGCCCGGTATCCACGCGGTCACAATGCCCTCGATGATGGCCAGCGCGGGCACGAATTTCTTCAGGTCTTTTTTAAGTACGCACTCGATGAAGCCGGTCAGCCACAGAACCCCCCAGGCCAGCCATATGAGCGCCATGCGCCAGTCCGCTCTGTCGATGTAGGCGCAGGGAATGGTGTTGACGGCGACAAAGAGGCTGAACCAGCCGTAGGGCCGGGTGTCCAGCTCAAAGATATTGTTCAGAGCCGAAAAAAGGTACGTGAAGCCGAACAGCAGACCTGTCGCCGCGGCATAGTATTCGCCGGAAGCTATGGCAAAGGTGTTCGCCGTCACCGAGACGGCGCCGGTGAAGATATTCATGACGGCCGGGGCTTTGCCCCCGACGTTCTGCAAACGGCAGACACCGTTGTTGATCAGCACGATGCCTACGTATAATAAACACAATCCTAACGCTGTGCCCATATTCTTAATCCCTCTTTCTTATTCCTCCATAATGGGATCCGTAATCATAGGACCCGTAATCATAGGACCCGCAATCCGTCAAAGCAGGATCCGTAATCATAGAATCCGCAATCCGTCAAAGCAGGACCGCAATCATAGAATCCGCAATCCGTCAAAACAGGAACGCAATCCGTCAAAACAGACTGTACAGCTGCGCCAGCGGCAGAACCTCCGCCGGGGCGGAATCCACCTTTACGCCGTCCACCTTGACCTCGTATGTCTCCGGATCCACGTCGATGGCGGGCGTGGCGCCGTTGAACCGCATGTCGGACTTGGACAGATCCCGGCAGCCTTTTACCGGCAAAACCCGCTTGCGCAGGCCCAGTTTCTCCGGCACGCCTCCGCGGAGGGCGGCCTGGGACACGAAGGTGATGCAAGCGTCATACTTCGCCGCGCCGTGGGCGCCGAACATGTGCCTGTAGAAGACGGGCTGGGGCGTGGGAATGGAGGCGTTGGGATCGCCCATCTTGGAGGCCGTGATCATGCCGCCTTTGATGACCATGTCGGGCTTCACGCCAAAAAAAGCCGGGTTCCACAGCACCAGGTCCGCGAATTTGCCTTTCTCCACCGAGCCCACATAATCCGCGACGCCGTGGGTGAGCGCCGGGTTGATGGTGTACTTGGAGATATACCGCTTCACGCGGTAGTTGTCGCAGCCGCCGGTTTCCTCCGGGAGCGGGCCGCGCTGCTGTTTCATCTTGCCGGCCGTCTGCCAGGTGCGGGTGATGACCTCGCCGATCCGGCCCATGGCCTGCGAGTCTGAGCTCATCATGCTGAAAACGCCCATGTCGTGCAGCACGTCCTCGGCCGCGATGGTTTCGGGGCGGATGCGCGAATCCGCGAAGGCCACATCCTCGGGGATTTTTTTGTCCAGATGGTGGCAGACCATCAGCATGTCCATGTGTTCGTCCAGGGTGTTGACGGTGAAAGGCATCGTGGGGTTGGTGGAGGAGGGCAGCACATTGGGGAAGGCCGCCGCCTTGATGATGTCGGGCGCGTGCCCGCCTCCCGCGCCTTCGGTGTGGTAGGTGTGGATAACGCGCCCGGCTATGGCGTCGAGGGTGTCTTCCACGCAGCCGGCCTCGTTGAGGGTGTCGGTATGTATGGCGACCTGAACGTCATACGCCTCCGCAACGGTCAGCGCCGCGTCGATCACCGCCGGGGTGGAGCCCCAGTCCTCGTGTATCTTCAGACCCATCGCGCCCGCCTCGATCTGTTCGGCCAGGGGCGCGCGCGCGGAGCAGTTGCCCTTGGCCAGGTAGCCCAGGTTCATGGGGTATTCCTCCGACGCCTTGAGCATCATGCCCAGGTTCCAGGGGCCGGGTGTGCAGGTCGTGGCGTTGGTGCCGTCGGCCGGGCCCGTGCCGCCGCCGATCATGGTGGTGACGCCGCTGTAGAGAGCGGTGTCGATCTGCTGGGGGCAGATAAAATGAATGTGGGTGTCGATGCCGCCGGCGGTTACGATGAGCCCCTCGCCGGCCAGCGCCTCTGTGGAAGCGCCTACGACCATGCCGGGGGTCACGCCGTCCATGATGTCCGGGTTGCCCGCCTTGCCGACGCCCGCGATTTTACCGTCTTTAATGCCTATGTCCGCCTTGAATATGCCTGTGTAGTCGATGACCACCGCGTTCGTGATCACCAAGTCCAGATCGCCGCCGCCACTGGTCGTATTGGCGGATTGCCCCATGCCGTCGCGGATGGTCTTGCCGCCGCCGAATTTAATCTCGTCGCCGTATACGGTGAAATCCCTCTCGATTTCCACCAGGAGTCCGGTGTCGGCCAGCCGGATTTGGTCGCCCGTTGTGGGGCCGAACATCATCGCGTAGCTTTTGCCGGATAATTTGACGCTCATGATCCTTCCCTCCTTATGCTTATTTGCTTATTTGCTTATTTGCTTATTCGCTTATTGAACAAATTCATTCGACAAAACCCTTTTCACGGGCGGCGTTCAATGATTTATGAAGGGACGCGGGGCCGGCTTGCCCCGCCGTCAGGCCGTTCAGGCCGAATACCCGCTTGCGGCCGCCCAGCTCCGTCAGCTGAACCGTCTTTGTCTCGCCCGGCTCGAAGCGCGCGGAGGTTCCGGAGGGAATGTCCAGCCTCATGCCATAAGCCGCCTGCCGGTCGAAACGGAGCAGCTTATTCACCTCAAAGAAATGAAAATGGGAACCCACCTGCACAGGCCGGTCGCCCTGGTTGGAAACGGCGACGCTCGCTGTCTGTCTGCCCTCATTCAGAATAATATCGCGTTCCCTGGTGATGATTTCGCCTGGTATCACGCTTACACCGTCCTTTCCGTTATTGCGCCGTGACCGCGGCCGCGATCGGGTCGTGTACGGTCACCAGCTTGGTGCCGTCTTTGAATGTAGCCTCGATTTGAACCTCATGGATCATTTCCGCCACGCCGTCCATGACATCGTCCGCGGTCAGAATCCGGGTTCCCAGTTCCATCAGTTCCGTGACCCGCTTGCCGTCTCTGGCGTATTCCAGCAGTTCCGAGCTGATGAGCGCCACCGACTCCACATAGTTGAGCTTCAGCCCCCTGGCCTTGCGCTGCTTTGCCAGCTCCCCGGCAGTATGCAGCATGAGTTTTTCCATTTCCTTGGGAGACAATCGCATACCGGACACCTCCTTTATAATATAATAAAGCACAAAGACGCGCCTCACCCCTCCCGGGATGAAAACACGTCTTTGTGCTTCGAACCCATTCTAGCATTTCGGCCCAGCCGTGTCAACGAATATTTTCTGCGACTCGTAATTTGGAAATTCACGTCGTCAAGGACGGGCGGCAGAATGCCGCCCCTACTGTTCTTGATTTAAATCCGCCCAAATTTTGGGCGAAAAGCGGATAACAGTATATACGAATCCGCTTCCAAGGGATATTTTAACGCGGATTCGTATGATGCCGGTGCGGCATACACAGTACCGTAGGGGCGGCATTCTGCCGCCCGAAAACCCGGATTCGCCCATATCTGCTCAGGCGTGTTTCGTAAATCGCGCCAAATTACAAATTACGAATCGCATGGATATTTTGGAAGCGGTGGCAAAACTTCTTCGCCCGTGCTATACTGGGTTCAAGGAACCACAGACGGATGTGTCGGATATATAGAAAGTGAGGCCATTATGCCGGAGAAACCGAAAAAAATCCCATATGGGATCAGCAATTACAGGATGATCGCGTTGGATGGTTATGTCTATGTGGACAAGACGGGGTATATCGAACGCTTGGAGCAGTACGGCGCGCCTTATCTCTTCTTCCTGCGTCCGAGGCGCTTCGGAAAGAGTCTGTTCACCTCCGTGCTCAATTGTTATTACGACGCGAAGGAGAAAGACTGCTTCGACGCTTATTTCAGCGGCACGTACATCGGTGAGCATCCAACGGAGTTGCGTAACCGGTACCTTATGCTGAATTTTGATTTCTCCGGGGTGGACACGGACACGCCGGAGGGTATGGTCAAGAGCTTCGGGAGCATCACCCGCAGATTCATTGATTTGTTCACTAAAAAATACGGGATTGATTATGTATGCCGGGAAGATGACATGCCTGGGGATACGCTTGACGGGCTTTTGAGCGCTGTGGAAATGGAGACGCGGACACCCGTTTACGTCGTCATTGATGAGTATGACCATTTTGCCAATGAACTTCTGAGCTTCCGGATCGACTTGTTCAAGGAGTCCGTCAGCAAGACCGGATTCGTCCGCAGGTGGTTTGAAATCCTCAAGAAATACACCAAAACTTCTGTTGCGCGCATCTTCGCCACAGGTGTGAGCCCGATTACATTGGACAGCTTAACGAGCGGCTTTAACATCGCGGCTGACATCACCATGGACGCGAGGTTCAACGGAATGATGGGTTTCACGGAGGATGAGGTCAGAGGGATCATTCGATCGGCGGCGGAATTCCCTGGCGGCGAAGGTGAGACCGACGCATTGATGAAGATCCTGGCGGGGCATTACAACGGGTATCTGTTTTCAAAGGATGGCGATACCAGGATGTTCAACAGCAATATGATCCTGTATTACCTTAATTCTTATCTTATGACCGGGAAAGCCCCCGGCACACTGATCGACAAAAATCTCGCGAGCGACTACGCGAAGCTGGGGAATATGTTTGATCTCGCGGACGATACCGGCGGCAGGCAGGTTCTTGAGGCCATTTTGAGCGGAGAGACCGTGTCCGCGGTGATCACGGAGCAGTTCAGTATGGAATGGGACTTCACCGAGGAGGACTTAGCGTCGCTGCTCTTTTACATGGGACTGCTGACCATTGACACGGCTGACGCGGACGGCAGCGTGAATCTGAAGGTTCCGAACACGGTCATGAAGGAGCTTTATTTCACCTATTTCATCAAAAAATTGGAGGATGAGGCCAAATTCCGGATTCAATCCGGCGCGCTGCGAACCGCCATGGAGGACATCGCCTCCGCCGGGTCAAACGGGAAGTTCGTCAGCCTGATGGAGGAATTGCTGCGCGCTTTGTCCAACCGGGATTACCGGCATTTCAACGAGACGCACATCCGCCTCATTATGTACGCGTACTTGAGTATGAGCCGGTTATTCACCGTCAAGTCGGAATACGAAGTACCGGGCGGGTATATCGACATCGCCCTGCTTCCGAACAACCGGTACAGCGTTGACTATTACGCGATCATTGAGTTGAAGTACGTCAAAAAGGGCGAGTATCAGGAGAGCGGCGGCAAGGCGGCGGAAGCGAAGCTTGCCGAAGCGGCCGCGCAGTTGAATAGGTACGCTCCGGCGCCTGAGCTGACCGCGCTTCCAAAGCTGAAAAAATGGGCGCTGGTCTTCGCCGGCGATCAATGCGTCGTGAATGAAGAAATATAATAAAAACAGTAACAAAAAATGCGCCTGTAAAATTGGGTGTATCCGTTGCATCCATTCTTCGTCATTCCGGGCTTATCCCGGAATGACGGGATGGTCGAAAAAAGGTCGAAAAAATTTATCTTACGGACTGTTTGGTTATTGACTATGCGTTTTAGGAATGGTAGAATTATTTCGAAAATTGAAATTTTGGCGCGGAAAGCGGAGATATGAAGCGAACCGGTATTTTGCCGATGGGCCGGATCCGTTGAGCGGTAGGTCTTGGCGCCGATTCCGGAAAGGTATAGGTTTCTGGAAAACATGTTTTATACATTTAATCCATAATATGGTGTGATTGGATGTGAAAAAACCCCGGATTTCTCAATCCGGGGCGTCCAAAAATCACATATATTAACATTTATTGACTTTCCAGAAACCTATACCTTGCTGGAAAATGAACATGCCGATCCGCGCGGCGGCGGGGGCAGATGCCGCGCGGATATCCGGTTCCCGTTTCAGAGACCGCTCGTAGGGGCGGCATTCTGCCGCCCGGGACCATCCGGAAACTATCATATCTTGTCATTCTGGGCTTGTCCCAGAATCCAGGTTCCTTGGTTTATCATTTTTGGATTCCGGGACAAGCCTGGAGTCGAACCTGACCGCGCCCAGTGGGCGAGGGAGGGAAGGTGAGACTGGGCAGGCACGTGGTGAAATCAAGCGTCGCAAGACGCGCAGATTGAGCCCGTGTCCTAACCCGGAATGACGGGGGATAGACAGGCCCGGCAATATTTAGAGTGCGTTTCCATGTTGTGTTAAGGATGCGATTTTTGTTGTTTTCGGAGGGTCTGGCCCGTCCCTTGAATGAACAGTAAACAGGAACAGAGATACCTTTCTGACCGCGACGGCGCTTAGACGGTTTTGAAAATTTTCTATTTGGGCAATTTTCAGTCAATGTATAAACAGAGAAATTTTTTCATAGGTTTATGAGGAGAGGAGGTGTGTGTCATGACGGATACGTCCTGATTCAACGGGCGCTGGAATCGGAGCTTGTACAGGGCAAGAAACATCATTCTTTCGGAATCCCGTCAAAAAAACCTGATTTTGAGAGGAGCGTTTCATTTGGCAACTGAAAAGAAGCATATTACTAAGGCCATGCGCAGGATTTGGGGCATCGGTATCTTTGGCGAAGGCGTGAATATGACGCCGGCGCAGATGTATGGGACTTATTTTTTAACGGATATCGCCTTAGTTCCGTCGGCGTTGCTGGCCACTACCACGATGATCACCAGCGTGTTGATGTTCGTCCTGACTCCGCTGGGAGGATGGCTGATCGACGGTACGAAGCCCATGCGCTGGGGCAAGCTGCGCAGCTGGCTGCTGGTGGGTTCGGTCATCAGCTTTATCTTTAGCCCCGTGCCTTTCATCTATTGGGGATCGCCCGCCGCCACAGCCATCACGATCTGTGTGCTGGGCCTGATTTCATCCACGTTCTACACGACTCAGGTGACGGCGACGTTTTCGCTGGTGCCGTCCATGTGCGCATATGACGATGAGGCGTCGCATCTGGCGTCCAATCAGATGACCGGAAACAAGATCGGCACCATGTTCGCCGGTTTTATCGTTCCGCTGGTCATGACGCCGCTGCTTTTGAGCACAGGCAATATGGCGTACATCATCATAGCCATGGCGTGCAACGCGGTCATGTTTATTACCTACATGGTACATTTCAAACTCGCCGATGGCTTTGAAGGCAACGGGAAGGTCGGCAAGGTCGCGGAGGAGCGCCTGTCATTTAAGGATATGGCCATCGCCTGCGCGGCTGTCCCGGAGATCATTCCGCTGATCATCGCGGACATCACCAGCACACTGGGCGCGTTCCTGCTGCCGGGCCTGGTGGTTTATATGTACCGTTACGTCATTATGGACGGCACACAAATGGGCATGATGGCGGTGCATAACCTGGCGATTGGCTTCGCGGGCATGATCGGCTCTTATACGGCGCGCTGGTGGATGAAAAAAATCCCCGACCGCCGCAAGGTGATCTATATTCTTTATCCTTTTATCGCGATATTTATGTTCTCATGCCGCTTCTTCACCCAAAATGTATTCATGTTTATCTTCACCGTCTCCTTGACGATGCTTTTCCAGGGGACGACGCAGCCCGTAGAGAACACGCTGTACTATGATATCGGCGTAATCGCTCAGGACCGGATGGGCAAGGATCCCACCGCCACATTCATCTCGCTGGCTCAGCTGGCGCCCCGGGTGGCGGGTATTATTCGCGGCGTCGTCATTTCCGTCCTGTTTGTCTCGCTGAATTATGACGCGACGCAGCCCATGACGGAAGCCATCAAGGGGGGATTTGTCAACGCGTTCTCATTGGTGAACTGCGTGATTCCCATTGTCGGCTGGCTGGGGATGCTGATTTTCTACAAAGTGACGCCTCAGCGCGTAGAGGCCGCGAGGGCAAGCCTGGCCGCGAAAGCCGGGGAAACGGTATAAATTAGGTTTCATACGTAGGCGGGGCGGCAAAATGCCGCCCCCTACGGATGCGGTGTTGCGGTAATAATAAAAATAACATAAACTTCGAAAATTGTGCTATAATGATTAAGGGACGAGCCGCGGGGCGGCGGGAATTCTTGAATTTTGGGAATTGTATGGCAAAGTTAAAAAATAATGGATTTGAGGAGGTCGGCGACTATGGGATTGGCAAAGGGTATTTTTACGGTGGACACGCATGTTCACGCGCAGAGGCACGCCTTCGGGTTCCAGAATAAGGGGCTGGATCCGGAGTACAGTACATTGGCGGAGGGTATGTCTCATTCGGTGGTTTATGACAACTCCGACAGGCTGCTTTATCACATGGACCGGTATCAGGTGGATGTATGCGTGATTTTTCCCGCCTTCGGCATGACCAA
>JAISDM010000178.1 GCA_031264885.1 Peptococcaceae bacterium
CGCGCTTTCGTGAACACGCGCCGGATTTCAACGATGCTTTAGACTGCTGGCTGTACGCGATGGATGAAGCCAACCAAAAAAATCTGACCATTCAAGAGGTGATTGACATGACTCCGGAGTTGCAGACATTTATGAACAACGACAAGGGCTTTCAGCAATACTGCGCCCAATATCACCGCGTGGCTTCCGATCCCATAATCCAAGATGAATATTATCGTTGGCTCAACGAACAAATGCGTCAGCAAGGCATGATTGCCGCCGCTAAAAAAGAAGGTGAACAAATCGGTAGAAAAGCAGGCTGGTCGGACATGATTACAGTTCTGAATGAGTTAGGCGTTTCGCCGGATATCCTCAGACAAGCGGAAACAAAACTGGATGCCAGCACACAAAACTGATGTTCCATCATGTAAAGCAATGAAATAATATTTTGAAACACTTGACCCTATCTGGGCGAGAATGACTGCGGTTCATAAGCCATTATGAACCGCAAAAACCGGTTTGCCGGTTTGCTATGTCATTCGCGCCTTTTTTATTCGCTTAAAACCGATAGAGTTACTGTAGGGGCGGCATTCTGCCGCCTATTTTCGTCAACCGCATATTCCTAACCTGCGAATCGCAATTCAAGAATGGAGGATGCCCATGCCGGCGGAGAAAGAAGAAAAGGTGCGCTTCCCGCTGCGGCTTTCGCGGGACATCGACAGCTTGGTCAAAGCGGCGATGCTCCGGGACAATTGCCAGAGCCGGAACGAGTTCATCGAAAAGGCCGTCCGCTTCTACGCCGGGCACATCGCCGCGAAAGACGGCGCGGCGGTGCTGCCGGAATCCCTCGTCTCCGTCATCCGGGGCACACTGGACGACAGCGAGAACCGGATCTCCCGTTTGTTGTTTAAGCTGGCGGTGGAACTGTCCATGACCATGCACGTACTGGCGGCGAACAAGGGTGTCGGCGAGATTCCCCTGGCCCGGCTGCGCGGCAAGTGCGTGGAGGATGTGCGCAAAAGTCTCGGCAGCGTGAATCTGGAAGACATCGACGCCTATCAGAACGAATTGTGAGGTGAGCGCGGATGCCCCGCGTTATTTTTATCTGCCCCCATCTCAAGGCCGGACAGACAGCGGCGCGGCGGGAAAACTACGTCCGATACATCGCCACACGCGAAGGTGTGGAGATCCTCCCCGGCGCCAACAAACATCTGCCCGCTACCTGGCGGCAGAAGCGGCTGATCGGGGAACTGCTCCGGGACTTTCCCGACACGGCGGAACGGTTCGAGTATGAGGATTGCCTGGCCAATCCCACACGTGAAAACGCCTCGGCTTTCATCACCGCGGCGCTGGAACAGAACCTGGCCTTCCTCGGCAAGCGCGAGAATTACGTGGACTACATCGCCCGCCGTCCCCGCGCCCAGCGGATGGGCGCCCACGGGCTGTTCACGGACAGCGGCGAACCGATCGCGCTGGATCCCGTGGCAAAAGAAGCGGCGGCGCATCCCGGCGCTCTCTGGCTGCCCATCATTTCTTTGCGCAGGGAGGACGCCGCCCGGTTGGGCTACGACAACGCCGCCAACTGGCGCGCCTTTCTCTCATCCTACGCGCGGGACATGGCGGCGGGGCTGAAAATCCGGCCCGAACATTTCCGCTGGTACGCCGCCTACCACGACGAGGGGCACCACCCGCACGTCCATATGATTTGCTGGTCGGAGGATCCGCGCGAGGGCTTTTTGACCAGGCAAGGCATCTACGACATCAAGTCCGGTCTTGCCACTCGGTTGTTCCGGCAGGAGCTTCTGCACGTCTATGAGCAACAAACCGCGTACCGGCAGCAGCTTGGAGCGCAGGCAAAGGATGAAATGGCGGCGTTAGTCGACCGGATGGAACACGGCGCGCTGCGCAGCGAGACCATTGAGGATCTCATGGCGCGGCTCGCGGAGAAGCTGCGCGGGCACAAAGGGAAGAAACAGTACGGCTATCTCCCGGCGCCGGTGAAGGACATCGTGGACCGGATTGTGGACGAGCTGGCCAAAGACGGCCGGGTGGCGGAGACCTACGCCAAATGGTGCGAGACGCGCATGGAGGTTTTGCGTACCTACCGGAAGGATCCGCCGCGCCCCGGCCCGCTGTCGCAACAGAAGGAACTGAAGCGCGTCCGGAACGCGGTCGTGGAGGAAGCGGCGAAACTGGCGGCGGGCACGTTTGTGTTTGAGGTGGACGCGAATGAGGACGGTCTGTTTCCTGAGGCAAAATCACCGGGTATGGATCAGGCTGAACTTACCGGCTCGGATACCGATACACCGATGGAACCGGACGAGGACGACGGAAGCGTGCTTCCCGATGCGGAATCGTTGATTGCGGATCAATCTGAACTTACCGGCTTGGATGCCGATGCGTCAATAGAACCGAACACGAACGATGATAGTCTGCTCCCCGGCGCCGGATCACCGGTCATGGACAACACTGCGTCGGCAGAACCGGGCGAGAATTTGGCGGTGCCGGATGCCAACAGCACAGCGACAGAACCGCGCGATGCCGCGGTGAAATCAAACCACACCGCGGCGGTTCCCGATCCCGGCGATTCACCGATGGAATCAAACGATGCCACGGCGACGCCTGGAATCGGCGACGCGGCGATGGAATCGGTTGGAGACGTTGCGGCGCCTTCCATCGGTAATAGACGGGCGAAGAAGCATCCGCACATTCAATGGTCTTCGCGTTACAAGCAAGCGAAGAAATGCCTCTACGGCTCGGCGGCCTCGCAGCGTGACCTGGCCTCGCAGCGTGACCCGGCCGTGAAGCGCGATCCGGCCAGGGCCTTCGCCCTCATGAAAGCGGAAGCGGAGACAGGCAACGCCCTGGCCCTGCACGACCTGGGCCGGATGTACGCGGACGGACTCGGCTGCGAGGCCGACCCGGAGGCGGCCCAGGCAAGGTACGCGGAGGCGCTGGCCGCTTTTCAGACCGACGAGGGCGCGGAACCCTGGGAGTACAGCGAATACCGCATCGGCAAGATGTTCGCAATGGGGCTGGGTACGGAACGCGACGCGGCGAAGGCCGCCGAATGGTTCTCCCTGTCCGCGGCAAAAAGATACAAGTACGCGCAATATTCCTTGGGGGGACTGTATCTGCGCGGCGAGGGCGTAACGCAAGATTACGAAACCGCCTTTAAACTGTATGCCGCCTCCGCCGCACAGGACTTTCCTTATGCCGACTACGAACTGGCGAAGCTGTACCGGGACGGCGTTGGAACCGAGCGCAACGCGGAGTCCGCGGACGCACATTTCCGGCGCGCCTTCACAGGCTTCGTCGCCTTGGAGGCGCAGAGCCATGACGACAAACTCCAGTACCGGCTGGGTCGGATGCTGGAGGACGGCGTAGGCACGGCGACGGATGTGCCTGCCACGATCCGTTACTACGAGCAGGCGGCGGAGGTACACAACGTCTATGCCCAGTACCGCCTGGCGCGGCTGATCCTCGCGGACAGCGCCGCAACCGCGGAGAGAGCCGCTCAAGCGGTGGCGTGGCTTTCGGAAGCGGCGGTCTGCGGCGGCGTCGCGGCCTACGCCCTCGGGAAGCTCTGCCGGGACGGCAGCTACGTGGCAAAGGACGCCGCGAGAGCGGTCTCCCTGTTCACCCAGGCCGCCGAAAGCGAATCGGGCGGTTACGCCGCCTACGCCCTCGGCAAGCTGTACCTGCAAGGGGAGGATATCCCCAAGGACGCGACGGAGGCGGTTCGTTGGCTGACCCAGTCCGCGGATCAAGGAAACTCATACGCCCAGTATGCCCTGGCAATGGTCTATCTCAAGGATGAGGAAATCCCGAAGGACGTCGCCCGCGCCCTGCCGCTGCTGCGTCAAAGCGCCGACGCCGGGAACGAACATGCCCTGTACCGTCTGGGGCGGCTATATCTTGTAGGCGAGGATGTACCGAAGGACGTGAACGCCGCGCTCCAATATTTAACCGACTCGGCGGAACGCGGGAACCAATACGCCCAATATGCCCTCGGCAAGCTGTACCTCATGGGCGGCGACATCCCCCGCGACCGGGACGCGGCGCGGCGCTGGCTGGAACTGGCGGCGGCCCAAGGCAACGAATACGCGGCGTTTTTCCTAGAACACTTCGACAGCTTCCGCGATCCCTCCCTGTTCCTCACGGCGACGCGGCTGCTGCGCCATATGGGACAGATCTTCCGGGACAACCCGCCCGTACCGGCGCGGGCTTCGGACGGCGACCGCAAACTGCGCCGCAGGGAACAGGAGAAGAAGATCGCCCAGGGCCACGCCCGGGGCGACTACGCAACCTTGCGCAACATCCATTGAGACGACGGAGGTGATGATCTTGCCCTACATCCACTTTACCGAGGAACAGAAGCTCCGCGCCGCCTCCGTGAATTTGGAGGAATTCCTGCGCGCCCGCGGCGAGACATTGATCCGCTCCGGCCTGGACAAACGACTCGCCTCCGACCACAGCGTCACGGTCCGGGCCAACGAATGGTACGATCACGCCACCGAAGAAGGCGGCGGCCCGATCAGCTTCGTTCGGACTTTTTACAACATGAGCTACCCCGAGGCGGTCAGCTTCCTGCTGAGCGGCGAAATGGGCGCGTGGGGCGCGCTGGACGAAGTATACCCCGCCATGAACCGGCGCCCGGCGCGGCGGCGCAAGCCCTTCGCCCTGCCGCCCGCCAACTCAGATATGCGCCGGGTGTTCGCCTATCTCTTGCAGAAGCGGTTCATCGACCGGGACGCGCTGACCGCTTTCGTCCGGGAGAAGCGGATCTACGAGAGCCGGGAACCCTCCAAAGACGGGACAAAGACATACCACAACGCCGTGTTTGTCGGTTATGACGAACACGGCGTTCCCCGTCACGCCCACAAGCGCGGACTCTATACCGAGGGCAAAGCCTTCAAGGGCAATGTGGAGGGCGGCGATCCGGCCTACAGCTTCCACCATGACGGCGCCGGCGATTTGCTCTACGTATTCGAGGCGCCGGTGGATATGCTGTCCTTCATCACCCTTCATCCGCAAAACTGGCGGGAACACAGCTACGCCGCCCTCTGCGGCGTATCGGAACACGCCCTGCTGAAACGGCTGGAGCTGAATCCCGGCATCCGTCGAATCATCCTCTGCCTCGACCACGACGCGGCCGGGATCGAGGCAGCGGGGCGGCTGGAAGACATCCTCCGCGAAAAAGGATACGCCCAGGCAGCGCGGCTCTTGCCGGAACACAAGGATTGGAATGAGTCTCTGAAAGCGGAACACGGCCTGAAAGTCCAGCCCGCCGAAGAACATCCACAGACCGCCGCCGCCGAGAAGCTCTGCGCCCGGCTCTTGGCGACCGCCGCGGCGCTGCCCCAATCGGCCAGGCCCGAGGACAGGCTGCCCGCGCTGTCGCGGGACTGCCGGCGCGAACTGCGGCTGGGGCGGGAAGACGCGGCCTGTGCTGTTCTGGAGGACATGGCGGCGCTGTCCCTTTTCGCTGCGGCGCGGGAGTACCGGCAGATGGGCGGCGGCGCTTCGCCGGACGCGCTGGCGGAACAACTGCGCGCGTCCTTCCGGCCCCATGAGAACCGGAGCGCCCTGCTCAGCCGCATCGACGACATCGCCGCCACCCTCGCCGCCGCGCTGGAACTCTCCAGCGCCGACGGCCTCCGCTCGGAAGCGCGGAAAGAGGAACAGGCGGAAGCGTTTATGAATCTCGCCCTCGTCTGCGCCAAAGCCGTGATCCGCCATGAGGCGGACGAACTGAAACAGACGCGGGAGCAGGAGAATCGGTATGAGCCCGCGATAAGGATGGAAATAAAATGATTCTGTTTCAGATGATTCGGATAGATCACATATTCCTCATGGTACAGCTGGAAAAAACGAAGCCGGGATTTCTCACTCCGGCTCCGCTTCATCTTTCAGGATCGCGGCCCAATCACGGCTTCCGTAAAGGAAGCGAAGAACGGTAACTTTTCGCCCTTCTTCGCGCGCCACATAAAACACAAGATAATTATGAACAGGGAAGGAACGGATGCCCCGGCTGGCGAGGAACCCATCCTCCACAAGCGCGTGGCGAAACGGCTGTTCCCTGAGAGAGCGAATCGCTTCCCTTGTATCCAGCATCAGTTTTCTCGCCGCTGTTCTGTTTTTAAGCTCGACAGAGATATATCTGGAAACGTTTTGTAAATCACATTTGACAGGCCCCGTGAGATGAACATTGTATTTCATCCATTCAACTCTTTTAAAATGCCATCAAATACTTCTTCGACAGGATAGACGTCTCCGGCCTTCTCCGCTTCCAGCCCCTCCTCCAAAAGACGGTAAAGTTCGGCCCGACCGCAAAACTTCTCATAAGTCTCAATGCTCAAAACGGCGAGATCCCCCTTGCCATTCTTCGTGATAAAAACAGGTTCCTCATTTTTGTGGCAAAAATCACTGATTTCGTTGTATTTGTTCCTCAAATCGGCGCTTGGCCGGATTGCCGGCATAAACAACACCTCCGAATCGTTCGTCAATACACAAACTATATCATGATATGTATACGATAGCAAGACAGAAAGAAGGCGTCCCATGCAAACCCCCGTAACCACACTCATTGCCTGCGCCGCTGTGATGTTTCTCGTCGTCGGCGGCCTTGCCCTGCTGGCCCACCATTATACCCTCAGCGGTATCCGGAACAAAACCGTCGGCCACGGGCAGCACGGCACGGCGCGCTGGGCCGCGAAGAACGAAATCCGCCGCGCCTTCGCCCATGTACCCTTCACCCCGAAGCTCTGGCGGGCGGGCCAAAGTCTGCCCCCCGCCCAGGCGCAGGGCGTCATCCTCGGCGGCGCCGGAGGCAAAGCCGGCGTCACCGCTTTGGTGGATACCGACGACGTCCACGTCCTGATGACGGCGGCCTCCGGCGCCGGCAAGACGGCCTTCTTCCTCTATCCCAATTTGGAGTACGCCTGCGCCTGCGGCATGTCCTTCCTATGCACCGACACCAAGGGAGACCTATTCCGCAACTACGCCAACATCGCCCAAGACTGCTACGGCTACAGCGTAGCGGTCATTGATCTCAGAAACCCCACCCGCTCCGACGGCTTCAACCTGTTGCATCTGGTGAACCAATACATGGACGTCTACGCGCGGGAGCCGGAGAATCTGGCCGCCAAGGCCAAAGCCGAGAAATACGCCAAGATCATCTCCAAGACCATCGTCAACGCCTCCGGCGACAGCGCCCAGTACGGGCAAAATCGCTTTTTTTACGATGCCGCCGAGGGCCTTCTGACCTCCGTCATTTTGCTTCTGGCCGAGTACCTGCCCCCGGATGAAGGCGAAGCCGACAGGCGGCACATCGTCAGCGTGTTCAAGCTGATCCAGGATCTGCTGGCTCCCAGCACTGTGAAGGGCAAAAGCCAATTCCAGCTGCTCGCCGACAAGCTCCCCTCCGCGCACAAAGCGCGCATGTTCGCGGGCGCGGCCCTGAACAGCGCGGAACAGGCCATGGCCTCGGTACTCTCCACCGTGCTGTCCCGTCTCAACGCGTTCATCGATTCCGAGCTGGAGCAGATTCTGTGCTTCGACACCGCCATCGACGCGGAGAAGTTTTGTAAGGGAAAATCCGCCCTGTTCGTGGTGCTGCCGGAGGAAGACACCACCAAGTATTTCATGGTGTCGCTGATGCTCCAGCAACTCTACCGGGAGATCCTCACAGTGGCCGACGAGCAGGGCGGCAGACTCCCGAACCGCGTCATGTTTTACCTGGACGAGATCGGCACGATCCCACCCATCGAATCCCTGGAACTGATGTTCAGCGCCTCCCGTTCCCGCCGCCTGACTTTGGTTCCCATCCTCCAGTCCATCACAGGCCAGCTCGTCAAGAATTACGGCAAGGAAGGCGCCGAGATCATCGTGGACAACTGCGCGGACGTGATCTTCGGCGGCTTCGCGCCCAACTCCCAGACCGCCCAGGAACTGTCCAAAGCCCTCGGCAGCTACACCGCCCTCTCCGGCAGCGTTAGCCGGAGCAAGAATGACCCCTCCCAATCCCTGCAGATGATTGAGCGGCCCCTGATGACCCCCGACGAGCTAAAAGCCATGCCCAAAGGCGAATTCGTCGTGATGAAGACAGGCGTACATCCCATGCGGACGCGCCTGCCCCTGTTCCTGGATTGGGGCGTCGTCTTCGGCGAACCCTGCGTGATGGCCGAGAAAGCCCAGCGCCCGGTGGTATACGCCGACAAAGACGCGCTGGAGGAAGAAATCCTGCGCCGGTTTTACGCCTTCGAGGACACAGACGATACTGGCGGCGGCGCGGACGGCGCCGAGCCGCAAGCCCAGCCCCGCAAGCCCATCCGAACGCCGTAGGAGAACCGTGGAGAAAGGAGTGGCGCCACATCAGCTTTTTCACCGAAATATATATGGCCGACTTGCCCCACCGGGCGCGGACGGTCTACATGTACCTGAAAGACCGCGCGGACAAAGACGGCCGGTGCTGGCCCGCCATCAACACCGTCGCCCGGGATCTGTCCCTCTCCCGCTCCACGGTCAAGCGGGCGGTCGCCGATCTCATACGGGCAGGCTTCCTCCGCAAAGAGGCCCGCTACCGCGAGAACGGCAGCAAATCCAGCTGTTTGTACACGCTCAGGGAGTAGATACGATCCGCCAGGGCGTAACGGCACAGCATCAAGGCGCGCGAAAAAAACATGCTCGACCGCCAAGGGGTATTTATACGCTGTTACTGACCCACGGGTGGGTTCACGGTGAACCATCCCGAAGAACTCACCTTAACAATTCCAAGTGCAGAGAAAAAACAAGAAAGACGAATCAATAGCCCACAAGCGGTTAAACCTTATGTATCAAATCATCATTCCCACAATAACTCCATAAGCATGAAAATAGTTTTTAATCGTTTATTTGTACGCCGCACTACGGCGGCATGGTGTCAACTACAGCATTGAAACAATTTAGTCTCCATTTTTGTGATCCTTTCTTTCCGCGATAACTTACTCGCACGCCAGATTCAAAACGATGGTTACTTTAAAAGTAGTCTCATCGCTTTGAACATCAACGTGACCTTTGTATTTTTCTGCGGTATTTCTCACATTGTAAAGTCCATAGCCATGAATACGTTTGCTGTCGTTATGCTTTGGATGCTTACGATCACGACCCAATGGATTGATTATTTCATAGAACAACAATTTCCCCTGCTTGAAAAGCCGAATACTGATCCTTCTCTCTCCTGATTCGGACGACGACATATCTGAGCAAGCCACGATTGCGTTTTCAACCGTGTTGCCGATGATCACAGCCAGATCCATTGGTTGAACCGCTAGTTCATTCGGTATGCTTAAATCCATATCCATTTGGATATTCAACGCTTCCGCTTGCTTCATGTACTCATGCAACACAGCATTCAGTATCGGATTCGCTGTGTCAATCACAACAGAAATCTGATTAATCGTTCTTTTGATCTCCTCAATATACTTTGCGGC
>JAISDM010000205.1 GCA_031264885.1 Peptococcaceae bacterium
CTGGCCAAAAAAGTAGAGGTTTTCGACCAGGTTGAATTAAGACAAATTTTACATTACCAAATGAACTCTGTCAAGTGAAAAACCGCAAATTGAAATTTGGAAATTCGCGTCTGCCAGAGACGGGCGGCAAAATGCCGCCCCTACCAACGCGTCACGCGCGGCGCCGTATGGGGGGCATTCTGGCCCCCCGTTTTTGTCATCCCCCCGCCGAATCGTGGCGTTCCGGACGCCAAATTTTGTCATTCCTGACACCAAATCCCGTCATTCCGAACACCAAATTTTGTCATCCAGGCGCCAAATCCTGTCATTTCCGGCGTCAAATTTTGTCATTCCGGGCTTGACCCGGAATTTATTCTTTTCGCCGGGCCCCTGGATTCCGGGACAAGCCCGGAATGACGGGGAAAAACAGGCGCGGAACGGCGGGAAACAGACAAACCCGGAACGGCCACAAAGGAGTGGTCGAAAACCTCTACATTTTCGACCACTTTGGCCAGAAACCGATTCGGGGGTTACTTGATGCAATCGACACGACGCGCAAAAATCCAAGAAAGCCCGACTCAATCGGAGATAGCCCTGTTGCTGGAATCCGCGGAGGCCCACCGGGCGCCTGAGACGGCGCTGCTGCTGCGGCTAATCGCGCAAACCGGCGTCCGGGCATCCGAGGTGCGGCATTTCACGGTTGAGGCGGCGCGGCAAGGCTATGTGGATCTCATCCGGGACCGGCAAACCCGCCGGGTGCCTCTGCCGGAGGCGTTAGCCCGTGATTTGCGCGATTTTGCCTCTGAGCGCGGTCTCACCGCCGGCGCCCTGTTCACAGACAGACGCGGGAATCCCATGAGCCGCCAATCCGTGAGACAGAGGCTGAAGCGGCTTGCCGGGAAAGCCCGCCTCCCGGACGCGAAAGTCAACGCCACTGCCTTGAGAAACCACTATGCTGAGAATTATTTGAGCCAAAGCGCGGATATCCCCGCTTTGTCCGCGCGCTTGGGCTACCTGGGCATCAGCGAACGGTTCGGCTACCCCGTCACAAGCGAAGCGGAACGGGCGGCAAATCTAAATTCTCTGTACGATTGAGGACTCACACATGAACATAACTCCAAATGATCTCCGTCTCTTTGCGGAACATCTGAAAAACGAAGGCAAGGCCCCCCATACGGTCCTCGTATACACGAATAAAGCGGACAAGTTCGCCCAATACGCGGGCGACAGCGAGATCACGCCCCATTTGCTTGAGGCGTACCGCGGCGACATCCTGTCGCGGTACAATACGCCCCGGACCCAGAATACCAACGTCTCCGTCACGAATATTTTTCTGCACTTTCTCGGCAGCGCGCATTTTATGACGCCCGTTGAGTGTGATCATTACAAACTGTACAGCAAAAAAACAGCGCTGTCGGCGGATGAATTGAAAAAACTGCTTGCCTGCGCGGACGGCCGGCTGGAACGGGCCGGGCTGTTGGCCGAGGTTTTCGCGCGGACAGGGATAAGAACCGGCGAATTGGCCTATCTCACCGTGGACGCCCTTGAGCGGGGATATTTCGTCACAACCTGGCGGAACATCACACGCAAGGTGATTCTGTCCTCCGCCCTCCTGGAACATCTGACACACTACGTGAATGAGCAGCATATCGACGGGGGCCCGATCCTCGTGACGCGCACAGGCAGGGCGATGAATCAGCGAGACGCCTACTGGTTGCTGAAAGCCCTGGCGGACGCCGCCGGGATCGATCGAAACAAAGTGAACCCTATGACATTGCGCCAGTTATTCGCAAAGACATATTTTGATAAATTCGGCGACCTGACAGGACTGACGGATCTCCTGGGCATCAAAGAGATCGAGCAGGCCGCCCTGTATGTGACCCGAGAGCATGGTTAGCATCGTCACCCCCGCGTACAATGCCGGGAGCGTCCTCGCGGAGAGCATCCGGTCGGTCGCCGCGCAGACATACGCGGACTGGGAACTGATCATCGTAGACGACTGCTCCACGGACGGCAGTCCCGCCGTCGCCGCGCGGTTCGCCGAAACTGAGCCGCGGATACGGTACCACCGTAACCCGCGAAACAGCGGCGCGGCGTTCAGCCGCAATCAAGGCGTAGCCCTGGCGAGGGGCGAATGGATCGCTTTCTTGGACGCCGACGACCTGATGACAAGCGACAAACTCGCGAAGCAAATGATTTTTGTCCAAGAAAACAACGCGCAGATTTCCTACACCGCCAGCGCCTTTATGGACGCGGACGGGAAGCGCTTTGAATACATACTCCCCGCCGTCAAAAAACTCACATACAACGAGCTGCTGAAGCGCAATCTCATGAGCTGCTCGTCGGTGATGGCCAAGCGCGAACTGCTGGTGAAACACCCATTTCCGAGCCGCGCGAACACCCACGAGGATTATGCCGCGTGGCTGGCCATCGTCAGAGAAGTGGACTGCGCGTATGGACTGAACGAACCGCTGTTGATATATCGCCTGTCGGCCAACAGCAAATCCGCGAACCGCCTGACCTCCGCGCGGATGAGCTATAACGCCTACCGGGAAGTCGGGTACAGCCCGATCATCAGCGCGGCGCTGATGTGCAGGTACGCCGTGTGGAGCGTCAGGAAGCGGAAGCGTATTTACGCGTCATTCATGGTACCGTAGGGGCGGCGTCCTGCCGCCCGAAAACCCGGGTTTGCTCAGGATTGAACCCATATAAATAACATAATTTGGTGGTGCTGATGAAAGCAATCATAATGGCGGGCGGTTCGGGAACGCGTTTGTGGCCGCTCAGCAGAGGAAAATATCCGAAACAATTCATTAAATTCCGCGGTTTCTCGCGTTCGCTGTTTCAGATGACGGTGGAGCGATGCCTGAAGCTCGGCGGATTGGCAGATATATTTGTGCTGACGGTCAAAGATTATGAGTTTATCGTCCGGCTGCAGATAGAGGAATTGGGTTACGCCGCCGACAGCGTCGTGATCATCGTGGAGCCCCAGCAAAAAAACACGCTTCCCGCTATTTACAACGCCGTCAAGGCAATCGGCGGCAATGAGACGGTCGTTGTTATGACCAGCGACCACTTGATCCGCGAAGCCGACAAACTGGCCGCGGATATCAAGTCGGGCGAACAGATGGCGGGAGAGTGCATCTTCGCGTTTGGCGTGAAGCCCACCGCGCCGGAGACGGGATTCGGGTATATCGCGCCGGGGGAGCCGCAAGGCGCCGGATACAGGATAAAGGAGTTCAAAGAGAAGCCTGACGCCCAGACGGCGAAAAAATATGTTGAACAAGGTTATTACTGGAACAGCGGGATGTTTCTGTTTGGCGCGGACATGTTTGTCAACGAGGTCAGAACCTACGCCCCGGACGTATACGCCGCGTTTGAATCCGGCACGGCGGAACAGAGTTTTGAGCGGACGCCGAGCATCTCCGTAGACTACGGCATCATGGAAAAAAGCGCCCGCACAGCAGTTTTGCCGCTTAGTTCCGACTGGGACGACATGGGCAGTTTCTATACGTTTTATGACACATTTGCCGGGAACGAAGACGATAGTGGAAACATTGGTTTTGACGGGGAAATATTCATTGAGTCGCAAAACAATCTCGTTTACCCCAAGGAAGAGAAAGTGTACTCCCTGGTCGGCGTACACGATCTGGTTGTGATCGATCAGGGCGACGCGCTGCTTATTTGTGACAAAAACCGTACCCAGGACGTCAAGCAGGTCGTCGGTACGCTTAAAGAGCGCAAGGACGCGCGCGCCGATCTGCATTTGACGGAGTTCCGTCCGTGGGGTTCGTTTACACTGCTGGAAAACGGGCAGTTTTACAAAATCAAGCGGCTGACGGTATTGCAGGGCAAGCAGCTGAGTTACCAGATGCACTACCACCGCAGTGAGCATTGGGTGGTTGTGACAGGGACGGCGACCGTTATAGTGGACGGCGCGGAGCAGATGGTGCGCTCCAATGAGAGCGTTTTTATTCCGGCAGGCGGCAGACACAGGCTCCGCAATGACGGCAAAGTCCCCCTGGAGGTCATAGAGGTGCAGTCCGGCCAGTACCTCGGAGAGGACGACATTGTTCGTTTTGAGGACGATTTCGGGAGATGATCAGACTGATTCTCGCGGCTGCGCCTAAGCTCAAACCGCTGCTTGTAAGGTTCATACCGCGCCGGATATTGCGACGGCTAAAACAGCGGGTCGTCAGTAAGGCAAACAGCGAGCTGGAGATCGCCGCGCCGAAACCGTTTGACCGAAACGCTTATCCGGACGGCGTAAACCTAATCGGGCCGCTGACAAGCGTCATGGGCTTAGGGCAAAGCAGCAGAATCATCGCGAGGGCGCTTGAGTATACATGTATTCCGCTGGCGCTGATAGATCATCAGCCGCTGAGCACACAGAAATTTACGGACACGGCATACGCGGACAAGCGAACGGACAAACCCAAGTACAGCGTCAACATAATCCACATCAGCCCGCACGAACTGCCCTTCGCTTATCTGCAGCTCGGCAGGGAGGTTTTTGACGGACGGTATAACATTATGTTTTGGCTGTGGGAGAGCGGGGAATTCCCGGAAAACTGGCTGCCCGCGCTGAATCTCGCGGACGAGATCTGGACGCCGTCGGAGTTCTCGGGCGCCGCGGTCAGGAAGGCGACGGACAAACCTGTAACGGTCATGCCATACTTCATAGAGGTTCCGATCAATGAAAACATAGACAGAGATTATTTCAACCTGCCGGAAGACAAAACGCTATTCCTGTGTTCGTATGACAGCGGTTCGGTAAGGTTCAGGAAAAACCCTGACGGGACAATGGACGCGTATAAACAGGCGTTTCCGTCGGAGCGGCCCGACTGCGGAATCGTGATTAAGGTCGGCGGCGCGCCCAAAGAAGAAATACGCGAACTGAAAGCGGCATTGAGCGCATACAGAAATGTGTATTTTATAACAGATTACTTAAGCAGAGTTGACATGAATTCGCTGATCGCCTGCTGTGACGCGTATATATCACTCCATAGAGCGGAGGGGTTCGGGCTGGTCTGCGCGGAAGCGATGTATCTCGGCAAACCCGTCGTCGCCACGAACTGGTCGGCAAACACAGAGTTTATGAACAGCGGGAACGCCTGCCTTGTGGATTATGAGTTAAAACCTCTCGAAAAAGCGATTGAACCGTTCAAGGCGGGAACAATGTGGGCGGAACCGGATATAGCGCAAGCGGCAGCGTTTGTGAGACGGGTATACGAGGATGCCGGATACAGAGCGGTCATAGGCTCCGCGGCGGCGGAAAGCATCCGGCGGGAGCTGAATATCGAAAAATCCGCGAGAACGGCAAGAACGCGCTTAACGCAGCTCATAAGGGGGCAATTATGCCGCGACGTTGGGTAGTTGGGAGAGATTACAGAAAACAAGGCAAGGAGCAAACCGGATGAAATCAGCGTTAATCACAGGCATAACAGGGCAGGACGGATCATACCTGGCCGAGTTGCTTTTGGAAAAAGGCTACGAAGTATACGGGCTTATGCGGCGCAAAAGCAAGCTGGATTATGGCAACGTGGATCATTTGAAGGATCAGCTGCATTTGATCTATGGCGATATGACGGATATGGCCTCGTTGACCACAGCCCTGGACAAGGCCCAGGCCGACGAGGTATACAATCTGGCGGCGCAATCCTTCGTGGCCACCAGCTGGGAACAAGCTGTAGCCACCGCCAATATCAACGCCTTAGGCGTTGTCAACATATTGGAGGCCATCCGGATCGTCAAGCCGGAGGCCCGGTTTTATCAGGCGTCCACCAGTGAGATGTTCGGATTGGTTCAGGAGACGCCTCAGACGGAGAATACGCCCTTCTACCCCCGCAGCCCCTATGGGGTGGCCAAACTGTACGGACATTGGATCACCAAGAATTACCGTGAAAGCTACGATATGTTCGCCTGCTCCGGGATCTTGTTCAATCACGAGAGCGAACGGCGGGGCAAGGAATTCGTCACCCGCAAGATCACCCACGCCGCGGCGCGGATCAAACATGGTCTCCAGGACGTGCTGGAACTGGGCAACTTGGACGCGAAGCGGGATTGGGGCCATTCCGCCGATTATGTGCGGGCTATGTGGCTGATGCTCCAGCAAGATCAACCGGATGATTACGTGGTGGCCACCGGGGAAGCCCACACCGTCCGGGAATTCGTGGAAGCGGCCTTCGGTTGCGCGGGGATCGCCATCCGGTGGCAGGGCGAGGGTATGGACACGGTGGGCGTGGACCAGGCCGCCGGACGGGTGTTGGTGCGTGTCAATCCGCGGTTTTATCGACCCGCCGATGTGGAGATACTGCTGGGCAATTCGGCCAAGGCGGAGCGGGTATTGGGATGGCGCCGGGCCATCGCGTTCCCGGAGTTGGCGCGGCGCATGGCGGAGCATGACCTGGCGCTGGCGGGACAAGGGTCGGAAATGGAGCGGCAGAAATGAGCGCGGATTTTTTGTTTTTCACACAAAAGTGAGTTATAGCAAAGAGAGGGAAAACCCTATGACTATAAAAGAGTCGGAGAAAAAAGAATACGTGCGATGGGCATATCGCTTGTTTCTTGATCGAGAACCGGAAAATGAGGCGGTATTAGAGCGAAACTTTTCCAGCGCGGCTGAACTTCGAAATGAATTTATGCAAAGCGATGAGTATCTTTTAAATAATTTGGAACTGCACAGTATTAGTAAGGAGCTATGGGTACTGCATGAAAGTTGTTATGGTTTCAAAATTTATATAAATCTAAATGAAAACGCGATTTGTTGGCCTATATTGTATGACAGTTATGAAGTTGAAGAGACAAAATTGATTCAGTCATTGGTTCATTCCGGTGATTGCGTATTGGATATAGGGGCTAATGTTGGTTACTATTCGTTACTTATGGCAAACATCGTTGGTGATGGCGGACAAGTCATAAGTTTTGAACCCATACCCTTTCTTAGTGAACACTTTGAAAAATCAATTGCCGAAAACAATTATAACAATATAAAACTCCATAAAGCGGCATTATCCAATAAGGAAGGCTCTTTTGAGATGATTTATCTTCCAAACGCCAAAAATGCCGGAGGTTCATTTCTGAATACGCTGCATGAGAAATTGCAAGGTCATAATACGATTGATGTGAAGACCATGATGCTTGATCGTTTGAATTTTGAAAAGCAAGTGACATTTCTAAAAATGGATGTTGAAGGGGCGGAAAATTTGGTATTAGAAGGCGGGCAATCGTTCTTTAAAGAAAACCGTCCCAGTGTGTTAACAGAAATTCATCCTTCGCAATTGCAGCGAGTTTCCGGCATATCAGCAACAGATTATATCAAAAAATGGTGCGCCCTTGGTTATCACTGTTATGCGGTGCCCAATTACAAACGAAAAATTGTGGATTGGGATAACAAAACCATAGGGAATTTGTTCTGTAAGCATGATAAAGAGTCATGAGCGATTCAATTGCGTGAACATGATTCGCGAATTTTGCGTTTGCCGCGCGATGTTTAAGCACAGTTTTGCGGCGTCGATCCGGCTTTATGGCCGGATTTACGCAACAGGAGGTTTTGACAGTGCCTGATCAAAAAGGCGTCATGGATACTGAACAGAATTTGACTGATGTTTATGCCGGCGCGACGGACAGCGGACAACCAGACGACGCGTCGTCAATTAATATTGAGCAAATCATGGCTGAGATACGCGCTGATATAGCGCGGAAGGGCTATAGAGACGATGTGCCGTCATTCGACGAGTTTCTACGCCGGTCAGATAAAAACGCAGATGTACAGGATCAGGAGAATCTTGACGTCCGTCTGATGGAACAAGCTGTAGACCGCGCCAAGGCTACTTATGCGGTTAATCCATATCACCCGGTTCGCTCACGTTTCGGCGCCATCGTTGTTTTCTTCAAAAAGATTATTCGCCGTATGATACATTTTCATACCACGCCCATAGTTTTGGATCAAAACACCTATAATGACGCTGTTC
>JAISDM010000008.1 GCA_031264885.1 Peptococcaceae bacterium
CTATCATCGTCGTTCGCCGTTACTGTCAGCATATATTGATCGCGCTCTTCCAAACTGGTCGGCGAAGCGACTGCCTTCGGTTCGGTTTCCAGATAATACGCGCCGCGGCCGTTCACCGCTGCGGGGGTCCAACCCTCAAGGCCCCAACCGGCGTCCAACCCGTCGATGAAGAACCGGTATATCTCTCCTTCGATTAAATTACGCACCACAGCTTGTCCGTTCTCGTCAATCTCATCTGTTAATGGCTGTCCCGTTTCATCCATAACCGGCGCGTTGTTCACGTCGCAAACCCGGATGGTCACGCTTTTATCCGCCCAATCCCAATCCACATCGTCAGAAGCAGGAACGTAAAACTGAAACGTCATATCGACCGGAACCGCCGGAACAGGGTCGGGATCGTCTCCGCCGGGGATCCCATCCTCCGCGAACACCGACCGCACCGGCAGGATCACATTCGTAAAAATAAACGCCAACAGCAAAACGCCGGCAAAAAGCCTCCAATTCGCTTTCTTAAACCTCACTCAAACCATCTCCCCGTTTCTGTTTCTGTTTCTATACGTGTCGCGCCGCGTTTGGCAATCCGGCTGAACGCGCTGTACGCGATAAAAATTTTTCCCTGACTTCACAAATATGTATGAATAAATATGGTATAATACCTGAAAGAAGAAATGAGGACGACGTGATTGTTTGGATATATTAAACCATGCGAGGAAGAATTAAAGGTTCGCGAAATGCAATTGTTCAAAGCGTATTACTGCGGGCTTTGCAGAACCCTCGGCCGGGTCGCCGCGCCTGCGGCGAGGCTGAGTTTGAATTATGACATGGTTTTTTTAAATCTGCTTCTGGCTTCTCTCGACAAGAATCCTGAGCAGGTAGCCCCCGGCCGGTGCTTGCTGCACCCCGCCGTGAAGCGCCCTTTTGCCGGATCCGACGGCACGGCCGTATATTGCGCCCATATCAACAACATGCTGGCGTGGCTGAAACTGGCCGACGACCGTCAGGATGAGGGCAGCGTCCGCGCGTGGCTGGCGATGCCTTTCTTTCGGCAGCCGGCTAAAAAAGCGCAAAAGGCATATCCCTTTTATTGGGATGAGATTGCGCTTCAACTTCACTCCCTGCGCCAATTGGAGGAGGCCGGATGCGCCAGTATGGATCAGGCAGCGGATCCTTTCGCGCGTCTCATCGGCGCCGTCTGCGCCGCGCCTTTCGTCCAGGATCAGGCGGTCAAAGACGCTTTGTACTGGACCGGCTACAACTTGGGGCGCTGGATCTACCTGCTGGACGCCTGCGACGACCTGGAACAGGATCTGCGCAAGAAATGCTACAATCCGGTTTTTCTCCAATTCAGGGCTTCCTATGAAGGCGCGCTGCCGGATTTTACCCGAAGTATCCGCGGTATTATGGAAGAGCGGCTGATTTTTACCCTGGACAGCGCGGCCAAAGCCTATGAACTGATTCCCGTTCAGAAAAACAAGGAACTTCTGGACAATATTGTATACCTTGGGTTAAGAAAACACACCGAAGATATTTTGAATAAATTTTGAATAAATTTTGAATATGACAGTGTCGAATAGGAGCGCGTCCACATGAGAAATCCTTATGAAGTTCTTGAGATCCGCGAAGGCGCGGATAAAGAAGAAATCAAAGAAGCCTACCGCAAATTGGTCAAGAAATATCACCCCGATCAATATATCAATCACCCCCTGTCCAGCCTGGCGCAGGAAAAAATGAAAGAGATCAACGAGGCTTACGAGGCTTTGATGGGCAACGGAACCTCCGGCTCATACAACGCGCATTCGTACAGCAGCAGTTCCTCGCCGGAAGCGGCTCTATACCAGCAGACGCGCGGTTATATCCAGGCGGGGCGCCTCCAGGAGGCGGAGCAGATCCTGGAAGGCATCTCTTACAGAGACGCCGAGTGGAATTTTCTCAAGGGCAGCATTCTGGTCAGGCGCGGCTGGTATGATCAAGCCTTACAATACTTTCAAATCGCGGTCACTTTGGATCCGGGCAACCCGGAGTATCATCAGGCGCTCAACGCTTTCAACGCCCGCAACTTCACCTATCGCAACATGGGGGGCGGCATGGGCTATGGGAATTCCTCCATGGACTGCTGCACCAAGCTGTGCATCGCCGATTGCTGCTGCGAATGTATGGGCGGCGATCTGATTTCCTGCTGTTAGCGCCTGCGCTCAAGCTCAAATCCAAAGGAGGCCCCGGAGATGGATTCCAAAGCTCATAACCGCCCCGCGCGCAAGGCCGCTTTGGGCGGCGTTCTCACCGCCGCGGTTCAATGCTGCCTGTTCGCGGCCGGCGTTTTGCCCACCGGCAGGCTGGCGCTGCTGAGTCTCAGCTCCATGGTTTTGACGGCGGCAATGGTGGAATACGGAGCCTTATACGCGTTTTTGATTTATATCGCCTCCGGCGCGCTGAGCCTGATCATTCAGCCGAATAAGCTGGTCTGCGTCCCGTTCGTCGCGTTTTTTGGATATTACGGCATACTCAAGGCCCAAATAGAACAAATCCGCCTCCTCTGGGCGGAATGGCTGATTAAGCTCGCGGCGTTCAACGCGGTCGCGGCCGCCGCGTGGCGTATGGCGTCACAATTCTTCCCACTGTTTGTGACTCTGCCCAACGCCCTGTGGCCGGCCTGGATCGCGCTCAACGCCCTATTCGTTGTTTTTGATTACGCCTACAGCCTGGCAGCCGGCCTCTACGAGCGGCGCCTGCGGCAAAAACTGTGGAATTAGTCAGGGGAGGGGCATCCGGCGGTTTTGACTTCGCCGCCGTCAAAAAAACGGATATTCCTTTACGTTCTCATAAGCCGTTTTCAGCAGTCGCATATCCTCATCCCCCAGCGGCCGGGAAAGGCACTCGTCAATATTCTCAACCGCAAACGCGAAATTCACAAAATCCCCCGGCGGAATCAGGGTATCCGCGCCCAGGGAAAGCGTATACTTCAGCGCCGCGGTCCGAAGCCGCTTATCCTCCAGATCGATGGGCTTGCACCAGGATTTCGGGAAAGGCGACGCCTCTCTCTCCTCATCGGACAGCCACCGGCGTTCAATCAATCCCTTTATGGCCAAAACCCCCATGCCCCGCTCCTTGGCAGCCCGCGTGACCGCGCCGCCGAAGCCGCGGCCGATGTGCATATGCCAATTGAGGGGGAACAGCACCGTGTCAAAATCGAACAGCTCCATGGCGCGCAATGCCGCCGCCTCGTCATGACAGGTGATCCCCAGCTTGCGCAGATCGCCCTTCTCCCACAGCGGCGCGATGAGTCCCATGACGCCGCCCTTTGAGAAGGCGTCTTCCACCTCGTCCACCGATTGAAGGGAATGCATCTGATAATTGTCAAAATAATCCGTTTGAAGCAGCCGCATGGATTCCTTCAGCTCCCGCCTGGCTTCCGCCGCCCGCCGGGTAAAGGTTTTGCAGGCGAGATAAACGTCCTTGCGATACGGACGCAGGGAATGACCCAGTTTTTCCTGGGCGTCCCCATAAAGCGGCGCCACGTCGAAATAATTGATTCCCCGGTCAATCGCCCAGGAAACATAACGGTCCGAGTTTGCCTGTCCGTCTTTCATGGAGACGATCCCGCCGTAAGCCACCGGCGAAACTTCGTAGCCGGTGTTCCCCAGCATTCTTTTGATCACGATTCATCCCTCCGATCATCTCCTATTATACGCTTTGGTAAAAATAATTTCAATGGGGCGGGCGGCAGAATGCACCCCTACGTACGCGCCGTCCGCGATACCGTAGGGGCGGCATCCTGCCGCCCGCTTTTTTGACTCGAATTAAAATCTGAACTCCTCGTTGACCGTACTTTGCAGTTCCTCGGCGGTTTGAGCCAGATGGCGGCTGGCTTCGGCAATCTCCTGCATGGATACGGTTTGCTGATGGGTAATCTCCGCCACCGATTCGGTGTGTTCCGACGTGTTTTTGCTCAATTCCTTAATCTCCCCCATGGATTCCGTGATCTTCCGGCTGCCATCCGCCATTTCCGTCATCGAGCCGGAAATTCCATTGATCTGCCCGGACACCGATGTGATCAATTCCACAATTTTATGGAAAGCGACCCCCGCCTCGGCGACCGCTTTTGTCCCGTTTTCAATCTTTTGGGTTCCATTCTCCATGGAACCCACCACCCGACCGGTATCATCCTGTATATCCTTGATCAATTCTGAGATTTGTTTCGCGGCGGTTCGGGACTCCGCCGCTAATTTTTTGACTTCCTCGGCCACGACGGCGAAGCCCTTGCCGCCTTCTCCCGCCCTCGCCGCTTCTATGGTGGCGTTCAAAGCCAGCAGATTGGTCTGTTCCGCAATCCCGCTGATCGTTCCGACGATTTTTCCGATTTCATAAGACCGTTCTCCCAATATCTTGACCACACCCGCCAATTCCCTGGTGGTCTCTTCGATACTGGTCATTTGAACGACCGCCTTCTCGGCGCTTTTGACCCCTTCTTCCGCCGTATCGACGGCCTGGGCAGACTGCTCCGAAACCTTCCGCGTATTATCCGCGACATAACCGATGTGGCTTGAAATATCGTTCACGAAATCCGATGTGTCGCTCACATGTTCCAACTGTTTTTCCGCGCCCTGAGCCACATCCGCGATGGCGCCGGCCACCCGCTCCGCGCCCTGCGCCGATTCCTCCGCGCTGGCGCTCAATTCTTCGGAAGCGGCCAGAACCTGTTCGGTGGAAGACGCCACATTCTTAATGATCCGGAGCATTTGGTTTCTCATACTGCCAAATCCTTTGGACAGCAGCCCGATTTCGTCGTCGGACGCGGTTTTTACAAGATTCTCGGTATCGAAAGACAGATCACCCTCGGCCATCTTTACGGTATACTCCGCCAGCCTGACGATGGGCTTCGTGATTTTGACGGTGGAGAAAAATATAATGCCCCCGAGAATCATCACGGCCAAAATCTCACCCACCAGCGATACCCGGCTCATCAGGGTCACATCCTCGTAAATTTCCGACTGGGGCGTTCCGATGACCAATATCCAGCCCGTATCGCCGATGGGGGTTGACGCGTACAATTTCTCGACGCCGGCGAAGGTGCTTTCTTCCACATTCGTCTCCCCGTTAAAAAACAGCTCCGCCTCTTCTCTCAGCTGGCCTTTTTCGACCTGATAGATATTGTCGTCTATGGTGTATTGGGGATGATAGATAAAACGCCCTGAAGCATCCAGCACATAGGCGTACCCGCTCTGTCCCATTTGAATGGAGGCCCCGGTTTTCTTGAATTCGTCCAGGGTCACATCCATGCTGACAACCCCATATAACGCGCCGTTTCGCATAATCCTTTTGGATATGCTGGTAATCAAGGTTCCCGTATCCAGGTCTATATACGGCTCCGCGTAGATCACCGCGTCCACTGCCTGGGCCGCCACATACCATGGCCGCGTGGTGCAATCGTAACCTTCGGGCGGGACCCAGCCGTCAACGGAAAAATACTCTTTCGTGACAAGCCCCACCCCGAGAACGGGCCGGTCACGGTCGGCCGTTTGCACAACCCCCATCATGTCGAGCATCTCTTGCCGGCCTAAATTTTCATTGCCAAACATCGCCGCCAAATTGGTGATCACCAGGGATTGAGACGCCAATACCTCCTCAATGGTCTTCGCGTAAAACCCGATCGCGTAGCGCGCTTCGCTCCAAATCTTCTCTCTCAGCGCGCTTACAGAAGCCAGATACGTATAAATATTCATAACCGTAATAATCGCCACCATGGGAATCAACAATATCAACAGCATCCGTTTGGTCATCTTCATAATTTTCAACGCCCTTTCATTTTTAACGAATCTTTATCCCTCCCATTGCTATGCTCTATGTTATTCTTGAGTTCCCATTAAATTTCCATAATTTTTCCAGTATGTTTACTTCCAGGCCAATTCTCCCCAAAATCACCGGCCCCGGGCCGCTGCCGCGTATTGTAGCAATTCCCGGTTATTGAGAATAATATTAGGAATACACTGCTTTATTATACTCGTGTACGAAAACATATATCGCGATCGCACGAGGATTTTTGGCACGAGGCAAGGAAGGTTGAACGCCGCGTACCCACGGTGGTACGCAAGTGAAAACCTGACGCGGCATCGTGCCAAAAAGACCGTGCCAGCGGGGCATATGTTTCCGTACACGAGTATAATGGCGCGTTAAAACCTATGGCAGGAGGGAGCAGCCATGAATGACTCATACAGGTTTTATCCCTGTGGATATTGCAATAAAGCCGCAAGCAAAAAATGCGGCTGCTATGCCGGATATTATTGCTGCGCCGGCCCGCAGGGCGCTCCGGGCGCTCCGGGGCTTCCAGGTCCGCAGGGTATTCCAGGCGCCCCGGGCGCCCCGGGGCCTCCAGGCCCGCAAGGGATACAGGGGCTTTCGGGGCTCATCGGGCCGCAAGGCATACAGGGTATCCCGGGAACGTCCGGCCTGTCCGGTTCCGTCGGCCCCCAAGGCGTAAGAGGCGATCCCGGACCCGCCGGCCCGCCCGGCCCTCAAGGGGTACAGGGAGCCAACGGGGCAGACGGCGTGGGGGTTAACATACTCGGCTCCCATGACAGTTTCGCGGATCTCATAAGCGCCCATCCGACGGGGAATGTCGGAGACGCTTATCTTGTGAGCGGCAACTTATATGTGTGGAG
>JAISDM010000096.1 GCA_031264885.1 Peptococcaceae bacterium
ATAGACTTGAACGATATGGGTCCACCAGTCGGCGCAAACTGGTCATTCAACAGCGCAACGAACACCTATACCATCACGGGGAATGTTACCTTCACCGGCGATATTCCCGACGCGACACCCACATCGCTCAGGCTAAATATAGCCGCCAACGCGACAGCAGTGTGGCAAGCGACATATTCCGGCGCTATGAGCGGCGCCTTCTCTGATGCGCTGATAATGGCGAACGGAAACGGTACATTTGAGGTTGCGGAAGGCGGCGCGGTGATAAATACCGGAACCGGCAGCGCTATCTGGGCTAACGATGATAATAACGAGAATGTTGATGTAAAGGTAAGCGGCGGAACGGTGATAAACGCCGACGATTACGGTTTTGCTATCCACACTACTGATGGTAATATCAAGGTGAGCGGTGGCACAGTGAAATATATTTCCTCGTCTGTTGGTAATGTGGAAGTGAGCGGCGGTACAGTGCATGAAATCTTTGCTGTCAATGTGGAAGTGAGCGGGGGTAAAGTGCGCCATATCTCTGGTGAAAATATAAAAGTGAGTGACGGCATGGTCGGGAGTATCTTTGCTCATGGCGCCGCAACCGTTACGATTAGCGGCGGCACGGTCACTGCCGTCACTGCCTCCGAATCTCCCTCCGATCATGACTATTATGCTATCTACACTCAAGACGCAAACTCCACTGTCATAGTCAACGGTGGCACAGTCAGCGCTGCCGGGGATGGCCAAATAGCTATCAGGATAGGCCAGGAAAATTCTACTGTCATAGTCAACGACGGTACAGTGGTCACTACCGGAGATACAATAATCTCCGAAGATGGCAATGGTAACTATACAATGGTTCCGTCCTATGCTATAGAGATTCCTTACGCAAACTCCACTGTCATAATCAACGGCGGCACAGTGAGCGCCATAGGGAAAGGAGGATGGATAGGAGGCGGAGTCGGAACCATTGATTCTAGTGGCGCAAATTCCGCCGTCACGATCAATGGTGGTACGGTGAGCGCCATAGGGGAAGGACGCAATGCTATCAGTGCTGGGGATCCAGATTTTTCCGTCACGGTCAACGGCGGCACGGTGAGCGCCACAGACGGTCATGCCATCTATACTAATGACATAAACTCCACGGTTGAGGTCAGCGGCGGGCTTGTGTTTGCCTATGGAGCCGCAGTATTCGGCTATGGGGGTGTTATGTTAGATAATGACAATAATCCTATTTTTCGCAATGTTATTCATCTTCAAGAATCCCCCTCCGGCTTTACTGGCGCTGCCGGTACAGGTATCGTCGCCGCCTGGAATTATGACAGAGGAACCCGTTCTTACGTTGAGGGCAGCTCAACCGATATCAGCAAATCCCCCGCCGGCGCTACGACTTTCTGGAGCAATCAGGCCGGCAGCGGCGGGATCGCTTACGCAAATGGCGCGAATACGGGCTTTATCCTCATCGCGGGCGTAACGGTCGCCGCTCCGACACCGACACCTACGGCGGCCCCAACGCCGACGCCGAGACCGACGGCCGCGCCGACGCCCACTCAGGCGCCTGCCGATCCGACGCCCACGCCGACACCGAATGAGGAACCGCCCATTACGGATCCGGGAGAATCCACCACGGAGCCGCCTGTGACGGAGCCGGAGGAACCCACCACCGCGGAACCGGAGGAGCCCACTCCCACCGAACCGCCTGTGACGGGGCCTGACGAACCCACACCTACGGAACCGCCTGTCACCGATCCGAACGAACCCACCACGGAGCCGCCCGTCACCGGGCCGGACGAACCTACCACTGAACCCAATCCCACCCCGACATCGGCTCCGTCTCCCGTCGAACCTACGCCGGCGCCCACCGCGGCCCCGCCCAGCGGCGGCGGCAATAACGATGGGGTCAGCAACGCCGGAGGCGGCGGAAACAGCGGCGGTTCCTCCGGATCCTGGAGCGCCCCTGTGGGCGGCGGCCAGGTATCGGTCAGCTACACCCAGTCGGGGGGCAGTGTGAATCTCTCCTTGCCGGACAGTACGGTGAATAATATCATCAGCGGTTCCAGCAATCTAGCCTCCATCGACCTGTCCCAAGCGGCCAACGCCACATCCGCCGTCCTGCCCAGGGACGCGGTGACCAAACTGGCGGACGCGGCGTTGGCGGTGGAAGTCAAGTTGCCTCAGGGTTCCGTGACGCTGACGGCCGAAGCCGCGAAATCGGCGGCGGCTCAGGCGGCGGGCGGCAATGTTTCCGTAGAAGTGAGCGCGGTGGCGGTATCCTCCCTGAACGCCCGCCAGCAGACGGCGGTGGGGAGCGCCCCCGTCTACGACATTTCCCTGATGAGCAATAACCAGTACATCACCAGCTTCGGCGGCGGTCTGATCACCGTCGCGCTGCCTTACACCCTCAAGCCCGGCGAGCAGCCTGCCGGCGTAACGGTCTGGTACTTGGACAGTCAGGGCAACATACAGAAGATGAATACCATGTACGACGTCCGCACCGGGACGGTCATCTTCACCACCGATCACCTCTCCAAATATTTCATCGCTTATGACGCCCAGGCGGCCGCAGTGGCGGAAACCTGGAGGAACCCTTTCGGCGACGTGAATGAAAGCGACTGGTTCTACGGCGATGTGGCCTATGCCCACGCCAATGGTCTCTTCGGCGGAACGGGCGCCGGCGCGTTCAGTCCCAACGTACCCATGAGCCGCGCCATGCTGGCGACGGTCATGGGCCGGCTGGCGGGCGCCAATGTCGGTGGTTACGCCAACACGGGCGGCTTTGGCGACGTGGCCGCCGGCCAATATTACGCGCCTTATGTGCAGTGGGCTCAGGCCAACGCCATCATGAACGGAACCGACGAGAACGTATTCGCGCCCAACGCGCCGGTTGCGCGGCAGGATTTGGCGGTGATCCTGACGAACTACGCCCGGTACGCCGGTAAGCCCCTGCCCGCGAAACAGAGCTACAGCGGATTCGCCGACACCGGGAGCATCGCCGGTTACGCCCAGCCGGCGGTGGAAGCCGTGAACAAAGCCGGCGTCATGGGCGGCAAGCCCGGCGGCGTCTTTGATCCCCAAAGCGGCGCCACCCGCGCCGAAGTCGCGGCGATCCTGCGCCGGTTTATCGAATCATTTAGATAAGCGAGCGAACACATCCAGACGGAAAAAACCCGCCGGAACCTGATTTATGCGGTTCCGGCGGGATTCTTTAATTAATCTAACAAATCCGGACGGGAAAATCAACCCTTTTGCAACCGCGATTTGTATTGGAAATCCATGTTTATCGGGGACGGGCGGCAGGATGCCGCCCCTACAAATGCGGCATACATGGTACCGTAGGGGCGGCATTCTGTCGCCTGAAAACCCGGATTTGCTCATACTTGCTCAGGCGTGTTTCGCTAAATCAGACCAAACTACGCATCCTAGTTCCGTAAAAAAGTTGTTGAAATTGCGTTTTGGTAAATGATGAAATAACGGTCAAACCGCTCGCGCCGAAATATCGGCGATGCCGCGGCGCGGCGATTTAGCAGAGCGTTATATGACAACCTTCACAATTCTGACATTCGTCTACTTTTCACAGCCAATCGTTTCAACTGATTTTATATGTTTAAAATGTATCAATCAAATGACCATTCATCAACATCCACTCTTTCACAGTCTTTCATCGCGGCCATGAAGTCTTGGTAGTCCTCTTCGTCAAACGTCCCGGCAAGCGAAAGCAATTTTTCCTTGATATCTGTCGGCTCAACGCCGGTTTCGGGCGGCAGTGATGATTGATTTGCCGCGATGGGGAAAGGGATTCTTCTTTCACGAAGCGTCTGCTTTATAAAAACAGTAAAAGCAACAGTCATGCTCATGCCCAATTCGTCAAACAATAAATCGGCCTTGGCTTTCAAATTGTCGTCCATACGTATGTTTATTTGTGCCATAACCACACCTCCCGTATAGAATAATATAGCAATATAATTCGTTTGTAAAGTATTAGATGCTGAAATCATCAGCACTTTAATAAATTTTTTCACACCGCGAATCGCAAAGACGCGAATATCGGCGTTGAATTTTTGTATCCCATAACGTATAATGGGTCTGACCCATTGGCCCGGCGGCGGCACAAAGCGGAACGGAGCGGAACAAATATGTGGTAGGATGACGCCGGCGGCCATACATTATAGAATATCAGGGTAAATCGGGAGAGTTAAGCATGAGCGATCAGCAAATTCAGGCGAATCAGGGCGCTGGCCGGGAGTCCGCGCTTCGGATGGGGGTGGACATCGGTTCGACGACTGTCAAGGTTATGATACTGGATTCGGAGGGGCGGACCGTCTATCAGAATTACCGCCGCCATTTTTCGGATATCAGGGCCTCTATTCTGGATATTTTGGGCGAAACGCGGAATCGGATGGGGGACGTCTCTGTCAAGGCTGTGATTACCGGTTCCGGCGGGCTGGCTTTGGCTTCGCTGATGGGGCTGCCCTTCGTCCAGGAGGTCGTCGCCTGCACCAAGACGGTGGAGGAGGTCATTCCCGATACGGATGTGGCCATCGAATTGGGGGGCGAGGACGCCAAGATCACCTATTTCGGGCCGAATATGGAACAGCGGATGAACGGCACCTGCGCCGGCGGCACCGGCGCGTTTATCGATCAAATGGCGGTTTTGCTCCAGACGGACGCGGAGGGGCTGAACGCGCTGGCCGGGCGCCATAAGGTCATCTACTCCATCGCGTCCCGCTGCGGCGTTTTCGCCAAAACCGACATTCAGCCGCTGATCAATGAGGGCGCGGCGAAGGAGGACATCGCGGCGTCTGTGATGCAATCGGTGGTGAATCAGACCATCAGCGGCCTGGCCTGCGGCAAGCCCATCCGGGGCGTCGTCGCCTTCCTGGGCGGGCCTTTATACTTCCTGTCCAGTCTGAGGGAGCGGTTTGTGGAGACCTTGCACATTCCCTCTGAGAACATCCGTTTCCCCGAGAATTCCCAACTGTTCGTGGCCATGGGCGCCGCGCTTCTGGCCGCGGAGCATCCGGAGGCCCGGGCGGTTCCTCTGCAAAATATTTTGAATGATCTCACCCAATTGAGCGATGAGGCGCTGACGCCGGAGGGCGTGCTGGAACCCCTGTTCCGGGACGAAGCCGATCTTATGGAGTTTCGCCGGCGGCACGGGCGGACCCGGGCGGCTCAGGCGTCTTTGGAACGCTGCCGGGGGGAGGTCTTTCTGGGCATCGACGCCGGATCCACCACGTCTAAGGCGGTTTTGACCGATGCCGGCGGGAATGTCCTCTATTCCCATTACGCGAGCAATAAAGGCGAGCCCCTGGACTTATGCGTGGAGATCCTCAAGGATATCTACAGCAAGCTGCCTGAGGGCGCTTACATCGCCAACGCCTTCGTCACGGGCTACGGGGAGGCGCTGATCAAGGCGGCGCTCCAGGCGGACGGCGGCGAGGTGGAGACCATCGCGCACTATAAGGCGGCCCAGCGGTTCTTGCCGGGGGTGGATTTTATTTTGGACATCGGCGGTCAGGATATGAAGGCCATCAAAATCCAGGAAGGCGTCATCGAGAGCATCCTTTTGAACGAGGCGTGCTCCTCCGGCTGCGGCTCCTTTATCGAAACCTTCGCCCAGTCCCTGAATGTGAGCGTGGAGGAATTCTCCAGAGAGGCTTTGTTTTCAAAAAAACCCATCGATTTGGGGAGCCGCTGCACGGTTTTTATGAATTCCAAGGTGAAGCAGGCGCAGAAAGAGGGCGCCCAGGTCGCCGACATATCCGCCGGCCTGTCTTATTCCGTGATCAAAAACGCGCTCTACAAGGTCGTCAAAATCCGCCGGAAAGAGGATTTCGGCAAAAAAATCATCGCTCAGGGCGGCACATTCCACAATGAGGCTGTGCTGCGGGCTTTTGAGATCGAAACCGGCGTGGAAGTGGTCCGCCCGGACATCGCCGGGCTGATGGGCGCTTACGGCGCGGCGCTGATCGCCGGGGAACGGTATAAGCCGGGGTACCGCTCCTCGCTGCTGCCCCTCAGTGAGCTGGACGCGTTCTCTTGTCAGAAGCAGTATAAATATTGCGGCAAATGCGCCAATAATTGCCTGCTGACGGTCAATACTTTTTCCGGCAAACGTTCTTTCATCTCGGGGAACCGCTGCGAAAGGGGGGCGGGGCTGCCCCTGCCCGCCCAGAAACTGCCGAATTTGTTCGATTATAAGCTGAAACGGATCTTTGATTACGCGTCCTTGCCTCTGGAGAAGGCGCCCAGGGGGGAAGTGGGGATCCCCCGCGTCTTGAATATGTACGAGAATTATCCTTTCTGGCATACGTTTTTTACCCGGCTGGGGTTCCGGGTGGTGCTGTCCCCCAAGTCCACCAAGGAGATCTACGAGAAGGGCATGGAGACCATTCCGTCGGAATCCGTCTGCTACCCGGCCAAGATCGCCCACGGGCACATCGCCGCCCTGCGGGAACGGGGGATCCGGTTTATCTTTTACCCGGCGGTCACCTATGAATATATGGAGTTCAAGGATTCTAACAATCATTACAACTGCCCGGTGGTGGCCTCTTATCCGGAGGTGATCAAGAACAATATGGACGAGGTTCAGTCGGATGTGATCTATAAAAGCCCGTTTTTGACCCTGAACCGCAAAACCAAGCTGAAAAAAACCCTCCACCGGACTTTGGCGGATTTCAATGTGAGTCTGCGCGAGATATCGGAAGCCGTGAACCTGGCCTGGGATGAGATGCACCGGGCCAAGGCCGACATTCAGCACAAAGGGGAAGAAACGGTGGCTTGGCTCAACCGGACGGGGAAAAAGGGCGTCGTGCTCTGCGGGCGGCCTTATCATGTGGATCCGGAGATCAACCACGGGCTGGCGGGCATCATTACCGCGGAGGGCATGGCGGTTCTCACCGAGGACAGCGTCTCGCACCTGGCCAAGGCCCAGCGCCCGCTGCGGGTGGTGGATCAGTGGGTGTACCACTCCCGGCTGTACCGGGCGGCGGAATTCGTGGCCGGCGAGCCTTGCCTGGAGCTGGTTCAGCTGACCTCCTTCGGATGCGGGCTGGACGCGGTGACCGCCGATCAGGTGGCGGAGATACTGCAAGCCAAGAACAAGATTTATACCCTGATCAAGATCGATGAGGGCAGCAATTTGGGCGCCGCCCGGATCCGCGTCCGCTCCCTGAAGGCCGGGATCAAGGAGAGGGCCAAGCACCGGCAAGTGGCGGCCGCCGAAAGAAGCAGCGCCTTCCGTTCCGTGCTTTTTACCCCGAAAATGAAAAAAGAGCATACGATTTTGTGCCCGCAAATGTCTCCCATTCATTTCCAATTCCTGGAGGCCGCCTTCCGCACCTCCGGCTATCAGGTGGCGATTTTGCCGGATCTGGACAAAGGAGCGGTGGAGGACGGCCTGAAATTTGTCAACAACGACGCGTGTTATCCCTGTGTGCTGGTGACGGGACAGTTGATTCACGCGCTGAAAAGCGGGCGGTATGACCCCCAGAGAACGTCTGTTCTGATCTCCCAGACCGGCGGCGGCTGCCGCGCCACCAATTATGTGGCGTTCATACGCAAGGCCATGCGGGACGCGGGTTATGGCCAGGCGCCGGTGATCCCCATCAGCCTCCAGGGGCTGGAGAAGCATCCTGGTTTCAAGCTCTCGCCGGGCCTGATTCAGAAGTGTATGATGGGGCTGATTTACGGCGACCTGTTTATGCGGGTTCTGTATAAGACCCGGCCTTATGAGGCGGCGCCGGGGGCGGCGGATCAGCTGTATCAATACTGGGTCAAGAAATCCAGGGAGAATGTGCAAAACGGCAATATGATCCGGTTCAATCAAAACATAAACGCCATCATCCGCGATTTTGACCGTCTGCCGCTTCTGCCGCTGCTGAAACCCAAAGTGGGCCTGGTGGGCGAGATTTTGGTAAAATTCCATCCCACCGCCAATAACGACATTGTAAAAATCATCGAGGATGAGGGCGGGGAGGCGGTCATGCCCGACTTAATCGACTTCTTCCTGTACTGCGCGTACAATTCCCATTTCAAGGAGCGGTATACGGAGGGTTCCTGGTGGGGGAGGCTGACGGGGGACGCGATGATCGCCGTCATTGAGATGTTCCGGTGGAATATGCGCAGGGCGCTGAACAAGAGTGAGCGGTTCAAGGGGCCTTCCTTCATCGGGCACATCGCCGAGATGGCCAAAAACATCGTCTCTCTGGGGAATCAGGCGGGGGAGGGCTGGTTTCTGACCGGGGAAATGGCGGAATTGATCGAGGGCGGGGTCAACAACATCGTCTGTATGCAGCCATTCGCCTGTCTGCCCAATCATGTGACCGGCAGGGGCGCCATCAAGGCGCTGCGCCGGAAATACCCCCTGTCCAATGTGGTGGCGGTGGACTATGATCCGGGCGCCAGCGAGGTGAACCAGCTCAACCGGATCAAGCTGATGCTGGCCACCGCTTTTAAGATGCTGCGCGAGGAACAGGCGCCGCCGGCGCCGGCGGATCCGGGTTTCGGGCGGCGGAACGCCGCTTTCGCGGCGCCGCGCCCGTAGGGGCGGGGGGCCGGGGCGCCGGAATGGTTCGGAATAGCGGGGTCCGGGCGGCAGGATGCCGCCCCTACGGTGTGGGGAATAAAGACGCCGGAATGAATCGAAAGAAGGGGGGCAATGGTATGCGGGATATTCGGGCGCGGGCGGAGGCGCTGTCCGGGGAGATTGTCCGGTGGCGGCGCGGCTTTCATCAGATTCCGGAGATCGGGTTTGACACGGCCGAAACTGAGAAGCGGATCATCGCTGCTTTGGGGGAAATGGGGATCACGGAGCTGCGCTCCGGCATCGCGGGGCATGGGGTGGCCGCTTTGATCCGGGGCCAAAATCCCGGGGGGTGCCTGGCCTTGCGCGCTGACTGCGACGGGCTGCCTGTCCGGGAGGAGACGGGGCTTCCTTTCGCTTCCCGCAATGGCAATGCCCACGCCTGCGGCCATGACGCGCATATGGCCATGCTTCTGGGCGCGGCCAAGATTCTGTGCCAGAACCGCTCCGCTTTGAAGGGGACGGTCAAACTGATTTTTCAGCCCTATGAGGAAGGCGCGCTGGGGGCGGCCGCCATGATCCGGGAGGGCGTGCTGGACAATCCCAGGACGGACGCCGCCGCGGGGCTTCATACGGGTTCTTTGTTCAAGGGGATCCCGGCGGGCTGCTTCGGATACCGGTCGGGGCGGCTGAACGCGTCTGTGGCCGAGTTCTCGGTGGTTTTCACAGGCAAGGGCGGCCACGCGTCCACGCCCCATCTGACGGTGGATCCCATTATGATGGCGGCTCAGGCGGTCGTCCAGCTGGAGATCATGGCCGGCCGGGAGCTGCCGCCCGGTTCCGGTGTCCTGAGCGTTACCCGGCTTTCGGGCGGCAGCGCGCATAATATTACCCCTGAATCCTGCCAGATCCAGGGGACCGTCCGGGCGCTGGCCCCGGAAAGCGACGTTTATCTGCGGGGAAGGCTGGAGGATATCTGCCGCCACATCGCTGAAAGCGGCCGGGGAAGCGCCCAGGTGACGTATGACGCCCGCTGCCCGGCCATCGCCAATGATCCGGCTTTGACGGAGACGCTGCGGCGCGTTCTGACCGGGCTGTTCGGTGAGAAAGACGTGGTTTTGATTCATGACGCGGCCATGTTTGGAGAGGATATGAGCGAATACACGCAGCGCGTTCCCGGGGTTTATTTTTTCCACTCGTCCGTATTTGGGGACGGCCGGGATTATCCCCACCATCATCCCAAATTTACGGTCAACGAGGACGTGCTGTGGCGCGGCTCGGCGGCGCTGGCGGCCTTCGCCATGAATTGGGATTCGCCGTAGGCGGCGCCGGAGCGCCGGTTCCGGCGGGACGCCGCCCGGGATCGGATTGCCGCGGGCGGCGGCGCCAGGGATGCCGGAGGGATCAATAGTTTTCCGGATAGACCTCGAAGTAGGCTTGGGGATGGGCGCAGGCCGGACACTTCTCCGGAGGCGTCGTTCCTTCGTGGATGTAACCGCAGTTGCGGCAGTGCCAGCGGACGGGCTTGTCTTTCTTGAAGACGCTCTCGTCCTTCAGGTTCTGGAGCAGGGCCAGGTAGCGGGCTTCGTGTTCTTTCTCCACCTTGCCCACATGCTGGAAGAACGCGGCGATCTCGGCGAAGCCCTCCGCCCGGGCGGTTTTCTCGAAGGAGGGGTACATGTCCGTCCATTCCTCGTGTTCTCCCCCGGCGGCGTCTTTCAGGTTGGCGGGCGTATCCCCGATGCCGTCCAGGAAGCGGTAAATGCGCTTGGCGTGTTCTTTTTCATTGTCCGCCGATTCGGTAAAAATCCCCGCGATCTGTTCGTAGCCTTCTTTTTTGGCCTGGCTGGCGTAGTAGGTATACTTGTTCCTGGCCTTGGATTCTCCGGCGAAAGCCTCCCATAGGTTTTTTTCTGTCTGACTGCCTTTTAATTCCATGATCTAGCCTCCTTGATGTAATTGAATTCAATAATGTAATTGAGTTTAATTTATTATACGAAAAAAAACGGGGGATAACAAGGAAGTGAGAAAATTTTCCCGTGGGGGCACGGCATGCCGTGCCCTGTCCCGTTTTCGCCACTTCTCCCAGGAGGGGAATTCACAGGGAATTCATAATCAGCCTTTATAATGATAATCAAGGATAAGAACTCGCGAAGGGGGGATTGAGCCGCGTGAAGGAACGGCTGAAGATTTTGGTCGTCGATGATGAGGCCCGCATGCGGAAATTGATTCGGGATTATTTGAGCGCCAGGAATTATCAGGTGGTGGAAGCCGAGAACGGCAGGCGCGCCCTGGATTTGTTTTTTCAGGAAAACGATTTTGACTTGGTGATTCTGGATGTGATGATGCCTCAAATGGACGGGTGGGAGGTCTGCAAGGAGATCCGCGCTTATTCTCAGACGCCCATTGTGATGCTGACGGCCCTCGGGGAGGAACGGGACGAGCTTCTGGGGTTCAGCCTGGGCGTGGACGAGTATGTGAGCAAGCCTTTCAGCCCCAAAGTTCTGATGGCCCGGGTGGAAGCGCTGATCCGCAGAACCCAGGGCAAGGTGATGGAAAAGAAGCAAATCGGCGGTCTGGCGCTGGATATGGCCAGCTATGAGCTGCGTGTGGACGGGCAGTTGGTGGAGATGAGCCACAAGGAGTTTGAACTGCTGAATTTCCTGATGGAATACCAGGGTCAGGCGTTGTCCCGGGAGAAGATCCTGAGTCAGGTCTGGAATTACGATTACATGGGGGATTCCAGAACCATCGACACCCACATCAAAAAGATCCGGCAGAAGATCGGGGACAAAGGCCAGTATATACAAACCGTCCGGGGGATCGGCTATAAGTTTGGAGTTCACTGCAATGATGAAAAAATCCATTAAATGGAAACTATTCATGGTGCTCACCGCTGTGATCATTTTTATGGTGGCGATCTTTGGGGCGCTGAACACATTGGTGCTGGAGCGGTATTACTTCTTTCAGAAAACCCGGTTCCTGATCGGCGCCTGGGACAAAATCAACCGTTTCTACCAGGATCATCAGCTGGATGTCGAGCTGGAGCTGGAAAAACTGAGCGCCAATAACGGCGCTACGCTGTTTATCGCGGATTCTGAGTTCAACGTGATTTATCGCTCTGTCAACCGGCCTGTGATACTGTTCCGGACGGTTTTTCCGGCGCCGGCGTATTCCAAATCGGGAACCGAGCCGGAGATCCGGATCAATTCACAGGGACAGATAGAGTCTGTGTCCGCGGCTCGCCCCGATTCCCAGGGACAGACGGAGTCTGTGCCTCAGTCTCGCCCCGATATGCAGATCAAGGCGTCTCAAAGCCGCCCCGACTCACAACCCAAGCCGGCGCCCGGCGGTGTGGACGATTCGTACCTGCCTGTGGATGTGACCGCCATTTCCTCCGCGCGGTTTTCCTCCAACGGCTTTTTGGTGGAAAGGCGTCATGACGAGAGGCTCAACTTTGAATATCTCCAGCTGGCGGGTAAGCTGGACAACGGTTATTATTTGTTCGCCCAGATCGCTGTGGATCCCATTCGGGAGAGCGTCCAGATTTCCAACCAGTTTCTGATGATCTCGGCCCTGATTACATTAATCATCGGCGCGGGCCTGATACTGGCCGTGTCCAGGAGTTTTACCCGGCCTATTCTGACCCTGTCCTCCATCGCCCGCAAGATGTCTCAGCTGGATTTTACCCAAAGCTACGAGGGGATCGGGGAGGACGAGTTAAATACCCTGGGACAGAGCATCAACGCCATGTCCCGGCAGCTGGAGCAGAAGATCATCGAACTCCAGAAGACCAATCGGAAGCTGCAGCTGGAGATCGATTATATTTCGGAGATCGACGAAACGCGGCAGGAATTTATTTCCAATTTATCCCATGAGCTGAAAACCCCTCTGGCCTTGATTCAGGGCTACGCGGAGGGGCTCAGGGACAATGTGATCCAGGATGAGGAAAACAAGGTTTTTTACTGCGACGTGATTCTGGACGAGGCGGAAAAAACCGGCGCTTTGGTCAAAAAACTGCTGAATCTGATCCAAATGGAATTCGGCTCCAACGAACTGCTGATCCAGTCCTTCGACATGACCCAGCTGATTCAGTCTTTGCTGAAAAAACACAAGGTGCTCTTTGACTCAAAGGGCGTCCGCGTCTGCTTTGAGCAGGAGGAACCCGCGCCTCTGCGGGCGGATGAATACCTCCTGGAGGAAGTGCTGAACAACTACCTGACCAACGCCGTCAATCACGCGGCGGGGGAGAAGGAGATCCGGATATGGACGGAGCTTCAGCCCGGCCGGGGCGCGGGGATCGCAGACGCCGGTGAGCGTGACGCCGGGAGCCGGGGCGCCGGGGAACGCGGCGATGCCGGGAGCCGGAGCGCCGGGGAACGCGGCGCAAGGGACCGGGGCGCGGGCGAGCGGGGCGCGGGGATCGCAGAGGCCGGCGAGCGTGATACGGGAAACCAGGGCGCCGGCGAGCGGCTGCGGGTTTCGGTGTTCAACACGGGCGCGCCCATTCTGGAGCAGGATATGCTCAAGATATGGGACAGCTTCTATAAGGCGGACAAAGCCCGAACCCGGGAATACGGCGGCAACGGCCTGGGGCTGGCGGTGGTGAAGGCCGCCATACTCCGGCACCACGGCCTGTACGGCGTAGACAACGTAGAAGGCGGCGTAGTCTTCTGGTTTGAGCTGGAAAAAGGATAAATATCCATTATTGTTGACCGGACGGATAAAAGGCTATATAATGGTTTCGCCGCCGGCGTCCTTGCGGGGCCCGGGCGCGGCGGATAATTTATCAAGGAACTAGAGGTGATTACATGGGAATGACGGAACGTTTGAACGAGGATTTAAAAGCCGCCATGAAGGCCAGGGAAGAAGGCAAACTGCGGCTTTCGGTCATACGCATGGCCAAAGCCGCCATAAAAAACCAGGAAATCCAAAAATCCCAGCCGCTGACAGAAGAGGAAATCCTGCAAATCATTTCAAAAGAGCTGAAAATGAGAAGGGATATTCTGCCTGAATACGAAAAGGCGGGGAGAAGCGAATCCGTGGAAACCATCCAGGCGGAAATGGAGATTTTGCTGGAATACCTTCCCAAACAATTGACAGAGGAAGAGATTCTGGCGCTGATCCGGAACGCCGTCCGGGAGACCGGAGCGCAGGGGCCGGCGGACATGGGGAAAGTGATGGGCAAGCTGAGCCCCTTGACGAAAGGGCAGGCGGACGGCAAGGTGGTCAGCGCGCTGGTAAAACAGGAATTAAGCGGGCGGGAGGCGGCAGATTGACACAGAGTACAAGCATGTTCGGCGAATTGGCCGTCAGCAAAAAGGTTGCTCAGGCTTTGTCTGAGATGGGATTCGAGGAGCCCACGCCGATTCAGGCCCAGGCGGTTCCTCTGATTATGCAGGGGCAGGACGTCATCGGACAGGCCCAAACCGGGACGGGCAAAACGGCCGCCTTCGGGATTCCGATCATCGAGCATATCTCCGCCGGCAGTCCCAGCGTCCAGGCGCTGATCATGACGCCGACCCGGGAGCTGGCCGTCCAGGTGGCGGAGGAAATCAACAGGATCGGCCACAACAAAAAAATCAAGGTTCTGCCGGTTTACGGGGGGCAGCCGATTGACCGGCAGCTCCGTTCACTGCGCATGGGGGTTCATGTGGTCATCGGCACGCCGGGCCGGGTGCTGGATCATCTGGACCGCCGCAGCCTGAAACTGGGTTCGGTGAAGACCGTGGTGCTGGACGAGGCCGACGAAATGCTGGATATGGGTTTTGTCGACGATATCGAGTCGATTTTGCAGCAGGTCCCGGATCCCCACCAGACATTGCTGTTTTCGGCCACCATGCCGGAACCGATCCGGGTGCTTTCCAGGAAATACCTGAAGAGTCCCGAGTTTATCAGCATCAACCGCGAAACCCTCACCGTTCCGCAAACCCAGCAGTTTTATTACGAAGTCACCCATGGAAGCAAGGCGGAGACCCTCTGCCGGATTCTGGACTATGAGAATTACGAATCCTGCATTGTGTTTTGCCGGACCAAACGCGGGGTGGACGAACTGGTGGCCACGCTGCAGACCCGCGGATACGACGCGGAGGGGCTTCACGGGGATCTGACCCAGGCCCAAAGGGATAAGACCATGAAAAAAATCCGCCAGGGGGACGTGGATATTCTGGTGGCCACCGATGTGGCGGCCCGGGGGCTGGATATCGAACGTGTGAGTCATGTGATCAATTACGACATTCCCCAGGATCCGGAATCCTACGTACACCGGATCGGGCGCACAGGGCGCGCGGGCAGGGAAGGCGTCGCGCTGACCCTGATCATACCCCAGGAATACAAGCATCTGCGGCTGATCGAGAAGCTGATCCGCAGCCGGATCCAGCGGGCCACGCCGCCCACCTTCCAGGAGATCCTGGAGCAGCAGAAGCAGATGGTTCATAAACAGATCGAGGATATACTGCGCGAGGGCAAGCTGGACGCCTACAGGGAAATCGCCAAGGAATTATTGGAATTCTTCGATCAGGAGGACGCTTTGGCCGCGGTGCTGAAACATACGTTCGAATCGCGGGGTATCGAGCTGGTAGACAATCCCTCCTCCTATAGAAACACCGATTTGGGCAATACCGGCGCCAAACCGGGCATGGTGCGCCTGTTCTTTACCGTCGGCAGGCAGCAGAACATCCGTCCGGGGGATCTGGTAAAAATCATCAGCCAGGAAGCGAACATCTCGGGCCGCGACATCGGGAGCATCAACATTTACGAGAAATTCACCTTCCTGGAGGTTCCGGAGGATCAGGCGTACCGGGTGCTGCATACCATGGACCGGTACTCCCTCAACGGCCGCCGCATCTCCGTTCAGCTGGCGCGAGCCCGCCAATAAGGATAGGCGGGCGTCCCGGGTCCGGGCGGCAGGATGCCGCCCCTACGGTATCGTGAATGGTGCGTCTGGGGCGGCATTTTGCCGTCCGGGACCGTCCGAAAACGGGACGGGGCACGGCATGCCGTGCCCCCACGCATTATTCACGGGGTCGTAGGGGCGGATGGCAATCCGCCCGTTTGTTTTCGGACGGTCTGGCCCGTCTCCGATGA
>JAISDM010000131.1 GCA_031264885.1 Peptococcaceae bacterium
GGAACCTGGTATACACGGCGATCACAAGGGCGAAACGCCGCGTATTCCTTGTGGGGCAGAAAAGCGCGCTGATCATAGCGATCCATCGGAACAAGATCAGCAAACGGAATACGCTGCTCGGGCAGCGCATAGAAAAGTATTTCCGGAGCTTTGCGGACACGGCTGAGCCCGTTTTGGACAAGACGAGAAACGCAAGTTAAAATCAAAAAAATGAAGGGAGTATTGCCAAATGACCACAAACACAACCATGTACGAGACCCAGCCAGCCGTAATAGAACTTAACAAGGTTCCCGGGTTTGACCCGCGGAGGTTTTTGAGAAAAACGGTCGCGGAACGGACAAACCACGAAATTCTGTATCTTGACCTGAAATATAAGAAACTCTGGTTCAGGCTCAAGTACCCTAAAGGGCGCATTGAGAAGATCCGTCTAAAGGTGACCGAGCAGATCGCCATCATCGAGGCAAGGGTATTCCTCGATAAAGACGACGCCCAGCCGGTTTCCAGCTTTATCGCGCAGCGAAACGCGAACGGCAGACCGGGCGCCCTGTACATTGAAGCCGCGCAGAACGCCGCTGAGAATCAGGCGTTGATTGACGCCGGGTTCGGGCTGCAATTCTGCGACGTAAGCCAAGGGCCCGACACTGAGCCGCTTGACGCGGGGATTCCCATCCGCGCGGCGGCTGCGGACATCAGAGACACCGCACAGGAGGATGTCGTCCGGCAGGCGGCGATTGCCGAAACGGTCGCGCTCACAAAGCAGACGGCCACTCCGTCCGCGGCGGCCGCCTTGAAGGAAACATCGCCGGAGAAAACGGCGGACCGCACAGTCGAAGCGGCTTCCGTACCATCGGCGCAAGAGATAAGTAAGAGTACCCCCTCGCAGTCGAATGGCTCCAACGTTCCCGATACAGCCGCCAACGCGGCACAGTCGCCCGCCCGAGCCGTTTTAGAAACGGTCAAAGACAGACAACAGAATGCCGCTCCCGCTTGCGGCGGCGAACAGCTGCGGGACAATACGCCGGAGGCTCCGCAAGCTTCGCGTTATACGGCGGATATGTCCGTGGATGAAATTTGCGCGCTGATGACGCCGGCCGACGCCGTCGCCATTGTGGTGGATACCGGCACCTGCAAAGGCTGGGCGCTGGCCGATGTTTTGGAAAAACGCCCGGCAAGCCTCAAATGGTATCTCAACGGCTATACGGGAAACAACAATATTTTGAAGGCGGGCGCAAGGTTGCTGCTTGAAATGTACGCGGAGAAAAAGGCAAGCTAACCTGCCGCTGTAAACGGTAAACAAACGGGAACAACGGGAGGAGGCGACGCCTTTGAATGATTTTCCGTTTGGCATGATGGACGTGGCCGCGCTGCTCCATCTGCGAGTCAAGCGCCGGCTGGCGGACAGCATATACGTGGATTGCCCCCTTTGCGGCGACACACGGGGCAAAATGAACATCCATATTCGAAAGAACGTGTTCCGGTGCAACTATTGCGGCGAACACGGAGGTATGCTCGGGCTGTACGCTAAAGCGCGCGGCATAAGCAGCTCCGACGCCTACTATGAAATCCGCGACACCCTGCAAACGGGAAACTTCCCGTCGGGGTACGGGATCCAAACCGTCCAAACAACAACGTCCGTTCAAAACGCCGAACCCGCAAGCATGGAGACGATCCATCAAACGCTGTCAACACTGTTCAGCATACTCTCTCTGTCAGAAGCACACAGGCGCAATTTGCGAAACAGGGGTCTGACCGACGAACAGATCGAAAAACTTGGCTATAAGAGTACCCCGTCGTACCGGCTTTGCCCATCGCTCACAGAACGCGTGACGCGGCAGGGCTGTACGGTCAAGGGCGTCCCGGGTTTTTATCTCGGCAAAGACGGCCAGTGGACGGTCAAGTTTAATACCAAGACAGCCGGCATACTGATCCCGGTCAGGGGCATCGACGGATGGATCCGGGGCGCGCAAATACGCTTAGATACGCCGATCAAGGATGAAAACGGAGACGCGGACAAAGACGGCGCGAAATACCTCTGGCTTTCGTCGCGGGACAAGCATATGGGCGTAACCTCGGGCAGTCCGGTTCATTTTGCCGGCGACCCGTTCGCGCGGACCGTCTACGTGACCGAAGGCAGCTTAAAGGCGGATATCGCCCATTGCCTGACGAACCGTTCTTTCGTGGCCGTCGCCGGCGCCAATAACCTCGGCCAGCTTGACCCGGCGCTTTCCACGCTCGCGCGTAACGGAACAAAGATCATCGTGGAAGCGCACGATATGGACAAGTACCGCAATGAAATGATTGATATGGGCGCGTCGAGAATCCATAAGACAGCGCGTAAATACGGCCTGGAATTCAGGCGGCTGACATGGAATCCCAACTACAAAGGGATCGACGACTGGCAGCTCGCTTTGAGAAAGAAAGCCATGGACAAAGCGAATGATTTTGTTCAAGGCGGCGACATAGAGGCATTGCTTCCCGCACAGCGAAAACGGCAGCGGTTCCGCGTCTACCAATTGGAGTTTACAGACGGAAATCCCACCAAACCGTTCGCGTTCGCGGGCGTGAAGGCGCTGCGTAAAGCGGGCTACGAACAGCCTCCGGCGCCAGAGTACCGCCTGATGTTTGATTCCGAGATTCTCTGCGGCGCCGAACTGCCGGCCGAGGGCGTACTGCAACAAATATTCAGCCGTTACAACGACGATTTGCCCGATGATTACCATGGGCGCAGCATATCGCCCTCCGATGTCGTCGAACTGTACGATGAGGAACAGCGGCGGTATTTCTACCGCGATACGGAAGCCTTCGTGGAAGTGGAATTTTCCTCCACGCTGGCTCTGCCAATGGCAGCATAAGCGCAGTCACACTGCGGCAACATAGTCAAAGAACCGGCGCGGGGATTTTTCCGCGCCGGCACTATTTATGTAAAGGAGACAGAAGCCATGGGAATATTTCCTGAAATGAACGCGGCGCAAGGGGAGCAGAGTGAAATCACCCCGTTCGATCCCAGCGCGGACGATGGCGATTCGGAGCTGAAAGCCGAACCGGAACAGCCGGAAGATTCTGTTGACAAGAAAAAAGCGGAGCATGAAGCGGCCGAAGCCAAGCGCAAGGCCGAATGGGAAGCCAAACAGGCGGAGAAAAAAGCGGCTTTTGAGAAAGCCTTGCGGGATTTGTTGGATATGGCCGACGATGATGTCGTCGGCGCGTCCGTCCAGCGAACCGGCAGCGATCTGGAGCGCCTGACCCGCCGGAATATGAAAATGTGCGTGACAGAGGTGATCCAGACGAAATGCCTTGAGGATCCGGCTTTTGCCCGAATGGTCTACCACCCGCAAAAAAGCCTGAGGAACTGCTTTAAACACATTTATAAGAAAGCGGAGGAATTCACGAAACAGGAGTTGGAAATGAACGGGGAGAAGCCCATGGGCGCCTTCGTTGAGGATGTTCCCGACGATCTGTGCTATCAATGGGCCGAAGAATATTTCAACGATCCGGACGCCGATGCGGATAAGGACAAAGACGACACGTTCGTACCAAAGCCGTATTACGGCGGTTCTTCATCCTCGAAATCCAAGAAAAAGGAACCCGCCAAGAAAAAAGAGCCGAAATCAACGCCACCCGTTCAAGCGCCCAGTGACAGCGGTACAAAGAAAATGAGTCTTTTCGGGGAGGTTGCGTGATGGGTATGAACAAACAGGAATGCCGCAAACATACCGATCCGGGGCTGACATTCAGCCCCGGGAGCGGCGTTCTCTTACTGGAAGGAATCAAACACATCGTCCGCGCGGCGGTAAAAAACATCGCGGGACGGCGCGCGCTGGTTCTACACTTCTACAACCGCGAAAGAGCGGCGGCAGGATGTTTCGAGCCGGAATACACACTGTTCCAACGCAGGGACGACTACATCACCCTGCAGCAAATTGGAGACGGCAGCGTGAAGTGGCGTGAGGCAAGCCTGGATAATCTGGGCGCGCGTTACCTCCATTTCACCCATACCTGCGCCTTCTACCGGCAAAGGGACGAGCGGATCACCGCCCGGTTCTGCGATATTTCGGACAAGACCGGGTTTGACGC
>JAISDM010000157.1 GCA_031264885.1 Peptococcaceae bacterium
AATCGCAGGTTATTGTTTAACGAGTCCTAAACTACTAAAATTTATAATCTATCCCGCTTTGACCATTAAGTTCTATCATTTCCAGCGCCACAACCTTGATCCTTTCAATAAGAGCGTCAAAAGAATTGCTTTCCAGTGCCAACGGAATGCTGTCGTTGACCGCGTACCAGACGCCGGCGTTTTCATCCCAGTTGATTTCAATGATATGTTCCATAGGCATAATAAAACCTCCGCAATTCCAGTATGCCCCGTTTGTTATTAAAATGCCATCAGGAAAATTCCGTCCAATCCTCAATTTGAAGCCCGTCAATACACTCGAAATGCCGAATGTTGTGCGTAACGAGAGTACAATTGTTTTCAAGACAAAATGCGGCAATCAAAATATCCATTTCACCTATTGTTAATCCCTTGCGATATATATCAGCGTAAACTTGTTCGGCGCGTTCCCAGGAACACACGTCCATTTCAGAAACATCACAACATCCTTCCGGCTCAGTGAGAACCTTATAAGCCGCTTCTTTTTTGGGCGCGTATAGAATGCGAAAACCTCGCCTAACCTCATAATTAACAACCTTCGGTATAACCAAATCATCGCCCCTCATGACAGCATTATTAAAGTTTCGACGCACATTTGGCATATTCCGTAAGTAGCTGATGATGATGTTCGTATCCAGCGCATAGACCATATTGCGCCCCCTAATCAGTCAAATCAAGAGGTTCACGCATAAGCTGTGAACGTGGAATATCAGGTAAATTTTCATCTAACGATAAGCTGACGGCCGTCTCCAGTCTTCTAATCCATGCCGCGCGCAGTTCTTTTTCTTCATCTTTTACCTCCCCGACGAGACGATTCATCTCTTCCATCCGTGTACGGCCATCCGTCTGTTCCATATCTTGGATGATAAGAATGGCGTCTACACGGCGCCGGATTTTGACAGCCTCATATGGCGTAAATCTTCCGCTTTCAAAATATCCACTGATCGCCCTCATGGTGGTTATCCCCTTTCTTTTCACGCGAATTGCCGCAATTTGGTCAAAGTATACCATTACGCGGCGATCCGGACAACAGAAACTTTGGAATCCTCCTGCGGTCATTCGTCCAGGGATACCGCGCCGGGGAGCCGGATGCTGGGGATATCAAAGAACGACGCGTTCGGAACCGGTTTGTTGAAGTAGTAGCCCTGCATATAGTCGCTTTGCATGTGCATGACCCACTCGCATTGCTCGGCGGTCTCGACCCCTTCGATGCAGACCTTCAGCCCGAGGCTGTGGGCCAGATGAATGATGGTCTGGATGAACGCCCGCTTGTAGCCCACGTTGACCACGTCCGCGGTCACGCTGCGGTCGATCTTGATGATGTCCAGGGGCAGCATGCTCAGATTGGCCAGGGAGGAAAATCCCACCCCGAAGTCGTCCATGGCGATGCGGACGCCCATCTCCCGCAGCTGGTTCAGGCATGTGGACAATATGGAGAAGTTCTTGAGCGCCAGGCTTTCGGTGATCTCAACGATGAGGGAAGACGGCTGTAAGCCGTTGGCGTCCAGCGCGTCCCGGATCGCGGAGACGGTTTTGCCGTGAAACAGCTGCCGCGCGGACAGATTCAGACTGACGACATTCGGGAGGCCGGCGGCTTCCCATTTTTTACATTCCCTGGCGGCTTCCTTGAGCATCCACTCGCCTATGGGAATGATTAAGCCGCTTTGCTCCGCCAAGGGCATGAATTCGCCGGGCATCACAAAGCCCGTTTCGGGGTTATGCCAGCGCAGCAGCGCCTCGCAGGCGGTGTATCTGCCGCTCTGGGACTCGACGATGGGCTGGTAAAAGATCCGGAATTCCTGACAGCGGTCCCGCACCGCCGAATACATCTTGGTCTCAATCGCCGCTTTATTCCTGATTTCCCGGTTTGCCTCGTCGGAAAAAAACGCCAAAGCGTTCCCACCTTGTTTCTTGGCCTGATATATGGCCACATGCACATATTGAAGCAATATGGCCCCCTCCGTCCCGTGCTCGGGAATATACGCGGCGCCCAGGGACACCGACACGCTTTGGCGCTGATCGCCCAGATCCCAGGACTCGTCGAAGCGCTGGAGGATTTTATCGGCGAACGCCCGAAACTGTCTGTCGCTTGTGCCGGCAAACAAAAGGACGAATTCGTCATTCGCGAGACGGTATAAATGATCCGGCTCCACCCAGTTTTTCAAAAAATCGACGATGTTTTGCAGCAGCAAATCCCCGTAGGCGTGCCCCCACACATCGTTGATAAAATGGAAATTATTGATGTCCAGCATCAAAACGGCGCTGGGTTCGGCGTATTCCACGGCGCGCCGCCCCGCCTGATCCAGGTCTGTTTCACATTTGTACCGGTTGGGCAATTTCAGAATCGGATCATAATAAGCCATCTTTTCAACCTCAACCTGAGCGGCGGCGGCTTTCGACACCGCTTCATGGCGCAGCGTGGCGGCAGCCAGAATCCAGCAGATGTGCGCCAGGCTTTCGGCCTCCCCGTCTGTCCAGCGGCGCGGCCCGTCGCAGCGATCCAGACTCGCAAGCCCCAATTCGCCGTCATTGCCCATGATGAGGCATTGGATGCTTGAGCAGACGCCCAAATCCTCCAGGAACGCCCTGAAATCATCCGGCAGCGTCTTTATGTCATGAACGCGCATGAGATGGTCTTCATCAAACAAATCCCTGTGTTTGGCGCGAAGCGTCCAGTATTTTTCCATTTCAAAAGATTCCCGGACAGATTCGGTTTGTCCGTCTGTCCACTCAAAAAAAGTCCCTTCCGGCTGAAGCGTCAGAATATACAGGCGGTTCACCCGGAAAGCTTTTCCCACAATCGGCGCCATCTCCTCAATGACGGATTCCAAAGTGTCCGAAATCGTAAACAGGCGGTAAATCTGACGAATCAACATTTGATATTCACAGTCAGCCATATTTCCTTCTTTCGTCGTAAATACAAAAGCACCAAATCTGTTTTTGCTCAATATACTGCTAGGGTACCAGGGAGGTTGAAGATTATGGACACGTCCCGGATAAAACCGCTGTCGCGGCTCATCCCAGGCCAAAAAGCCGCCGTCATAAAAATCGAAAACGAAGGTCAAAGCCAAAAACGCGTACTCGACCTGGGCCTCATTGAAGGCGTCCGGGTGGAATCGGTACTGACGGGGCCTTTTGGCGACCCGTCGGCTTATGATATACATGGGGCGCTGATCGCGCTGCGCAAAGAAGAGTCGTCCAAAATTATCGTTGAAATCCTGGAATAGGAGGCTTGCTCATGGTTGTCGTCGCTTTGGCCGGTAATCCGAACGTGGGGAAAAGCACCATTTTCAACGCGCTTACGGGACTTCATCAGCATACCGGCAACTGGCCAGGCAAAACGGTCGCTTTTTCGCGGGGTCATTATCATTATAACCATAAAACGTATTTATTGGTAGATACACCCGGGGTTTATTCCATGGATTCAAACTCTGCCGAGGAAAAAACCGCGGGAGATTTTTTTCGCGGCGATCATTTTGACGTGGTTGTGGCGGCGGCGGACGCTTCTTGCCTGGAAAGGAACCTGATTCTGGCTCTGCAGATCATGGAGCTAGGGAAACCCATGATTCTCTGCGTTAATTTAGTCGATGAAGCGGAGCGCAAGGGCTATGAGATCCGTTGGGATGTATTGGCCCAATTGCTTGGGATTCCCATCGTGCCCGCCTGCGCCCGTTCAGGCGAAGGGTTGGAACAGCTCCGGCGCGAAATCGAAAAAGCGGCGCATCAGGAAGGAGTCCCGGATCAGGAAGGGGTCCCCCATCCCGATCCGGCCGGGACAGCCGCTTTGATCAAAAGAGCGGAACAGATTGCCGCGCAAACCGTCCGCCTGCGCAAACCGCGCCCCAACGAATTCAGCCGCGGAATCGACCGCGTTCTGACCTCCAAAGTCTATGGCCTGCCCATTATGTTCCTGTTTCTGGCGGTTATTTTCTGGCTGACCATCTCCGGTTCCAACATTCCCACCCGGCTCTTGGCCGGGATGTTCCAGCGGCTGGAGGGCCTGCTCGTTTCTGTCTTCGCTCAGACGGCCTCCGGTGTTCTGGCGGACATCCGCGACGCGCTCATTTATGGAACGTTCCGCACTGTGGGATGGGTGATCTCCGTGATGCTCCCGCCGATGGCCATATTTTTTCCACTTTTTACTTTCCTGGAGGATTTGGGATTGCTGCCCAGGATCGCTTTCAATCTGGATTATTTTTTCAAAAACGCCCATACCTGCGGCAAGCAGGCTCTGACCATGTGCATGGGCTTCGGCTGCAACGCCGCCGGGGTGACCGGATGCCGGATCATTGATTCGCCCAGGGAACGGCTGATTGCCATTCTCACCAATAACTTTGTCCCCTGCAACGGCCGCTATCCGTGTTTGATCACGCTCTCCGCCTTGTTCCTGGGGGGCGGCGCCGCCTGGCCGGGGGGGATGAAGTCCGCTCTGTGGGTGGCCTTGCTGGTGCTGTTGGGGGTATTCCTCACACTGTTTTTGTCCTGGGCGCTTTCGAAGACCCTGCTCCGGGGAGATTCCGCTCCCTTTATCCTGGAACTGCCGCCCTATCGAAGACCGCAAGCCGGCAAAATGATCATTCATTCCCTCTTGCACCGCACGTTGTTCGTTCTGGGCAGAGCGGCGGCCGCGGCGGCGCCGGCCGGACTCCTGATCTGGCTGGCGGCCAACGCGCAGATCCATTCCCGCTCGTTTCTGTCGGTCTGCTCGGATTGGCTTCAGCCCGCGGCGCATTGGATGGGCATGGACGGCAGCATCCTCCTGGCCTTTATCCTGGGAATCCCGGCCAACGAAATCGTCTTGCCGCTCATCGCTATGGAGTATTCATCCGGCGGCGTCCTGGCGGAGCTGGGAAGCGGGGAGTCTTTCCTGATCCTGCTGAAGGCTCACGGCTGGACCTGGCTCACCGCCCTCAATGTGATGCTGTTTTCCCTGATGCACTTTCCCTGCGCCACCACCTTATGGACCATCCGGAAGGAGACCGGCAGCTGGAAATGGACCGGGGCAGCGTTTGTGATCCCTACCCTGACGGGCGCGCTGTTTTGCGCAGCCGTCACATTGGCCGCGCGGATGCTGGGATTGAGCGGCCAATGAACGGCGGCGCGGGACGGGCCAGACTGTCCGAAAACGGGACGGGGCACGGCATGCCGTGCCCCCACGCATTATTCACGGGGTCGTAGGGGCGGATGGCAATCCGCCCGTTTGTTTTCGGACGGTCTGGCCCGTCCGTCTTTGACCGCGACCATCAGCACTAGGATATCCGCCGGGGATACGCCGGAAATCCGGGACGCCTGGCCGATGGACAGCGGTTTAAGCCGGTTCAGTTTTTGCCGGGCCTCCATGCTGATACCGTCGATTTTTTGATAGTCCAGATCCTGGGGCAACTGTTTTTTTTCCAGCTTCTTAAACCGTTCCACCTGTTTTTCCTGCAATTGGATATACCCCTCATATTTGATCTGGATCTGCGCCTGCTCCCATACCGGTTTGGGGAGAGCGGGCCGGTCCGGATCCAGGAATTCAATGGACGTATAGTCCAGTTCGCTTCTTTTTAAGAGATCCGCGAGGCTTACGCCGGCGGCGACGGGGGCGGAACGGCGGGCGGTCAAAAAACCGTTGACCGCGGGCCCCGGTTTGACTCTGGTGTGTTTGAGCCGCCGGATCTCTTCCTGGACGCGCTGTTTTTTTTCAAGAAAACGCTGGTAGCGCTGTTCGGAGATCAGCCCCAGCCCGTGACCCATAGGGGTCAGCCGCAGATCCGCGTTGTCCTGTCGCAGAAGGAGCCTGTATTCCGCCCGGGAGGTCATCATGCGGTAGGGCTCCAGGGTTCCCTTGGTGACGATATCGTCGATCAGCACTCCGATATAAGCGTCGCCCCGATCCAGGACAAAGGCCGGCTTGTCCAGCAGTTTCAAAGCCGCGTTGATTCCCGCGACCAGGCCCTGGGCCGCCGCCTCTTCATAGCCTGACGTGCCGTTGATCTGTCCGGCAAAAAACAAACCGCCGCAGGTTTTGATTTCCAGAGTCGGTTTCAGCTGGGAAGGCTCGATGCAGTCATACTCGATGGCATAGGCGCATCGGGTCAGTTCCGCGTTTTCCAGCCCGGGCAGAGTCCGGTACATTTGTATCTGCACTTCCTCCGGCAAAGAGGAAGACATGCCTTGGACATACATTTCATCGGTATTGTCGCCCATCGGTTCAATGAACACCTGATGCCGGGTCCGGTCGGCAAAACGCACCACCTTGTCTTCGATGGAGGGGCAGTAACGGGCGCCGGCGGCTTGAATCCCGCCGCTGTACATAGGGGAGCGGTGCAGGTTTTCCCGGATGATCCGGTGGGTGTTTTCATTTGTGTACGTCAGGTAGCAGGATCTCTGCCGGCGCCGGAGCCCGTCGGTTTCGAAGGAAAAAGGTGTGATCTCCTCATCCCCGGGCTGCTCCGTCATTTTGGTAAAATCCACGGAATTTCCGTTGATTCTGGCGGGGGTTCCCGTCTTGAACCGCTGAATCCGCACCCCGGCGTCCCGGAGGCACTGAGAAAGCCGGACGGCCGCGAATACGCCGTCCGGCCCGCTCTCGCGGTTGACTTCGCCGATGTGGATCCGCCCGCGCAAATAGGTGCCGGTGGCCAATATGACCGCGCCCACATTATATCTGGCGCCGGTGGCGGTTTCCACAAAGGCGGCCCTGGCGCTTTCAATTCCAATATGAACCACTTCGCCCTGTTTCAGAAACAAACCGGGCTGTTTCTCTAATGTGTGCTTCATAACCTCCTGGTACCGCCTGCGGTCCGCCTGGGCTCTCAGGGAATGAACCGCCGGGCCCTTGGAGATATTGAGCATTCTGGACTGGATGAACGTCTGGTCGATGACCTTGCCCATCTCTCCGCCCAGGGCGTCGATCTCCCGAACCAGGTGACCTTTGGAGGTGCCGCCGATGGTGGGATTGCAAGGCATATTGGCCACGCAGTCCAAACTGAGCGAGAACATCAGCGTTCTCAGGCCCAGCCTCGCGGCGGCCAGTCCCGCCTCGCACCCGGCGTGCCCGGCGCCAACCACAGCGATATCATAATCACCCGCGTGATAACTCATATAACCTCCGAAGGTAGTGGTTGACAAAATAAGAATGACATTTTATTCTAATAGCAGGGCCGCTACCTGCCCAACGACCATCTGGGACAGGTATTGCGCCGGTTTTTGTCCACAATCTCGCTGATGTCGGCCCGATCCAGGCGGCGGGCGAGGCTGTCCCAGCCCGAGCGGATCTTGTACTCCATCTCTTCTTTATACAGCGGCAGCAGGCTGAAAAAATAAATGACCTTGTCCTCCCGCACGGGCAAAACGACGAAGTCCTCGTCCACCGTTACCGGGAGGCTCAATGCCACGCTGGATAATTTGGTGTCGGAAGCGAAAGGCGCGGGAGGGTCGCCATTTGGCATAATATGGGAATGCCAAACCCACGTCTTGAACTTATGAGGGAATTGCGCCAATATTTTCAGCCACCGCAGAGGCCAGTAATTGGTTTCGTGGGCCAAATCCTCCAAACTGAGGAGCCAGTCTTCCGGCAGACAGAGCATCAGTTCCGCGTACCGGTACCGTTCCATGGACTTGGGCGCCGACATGGGACTGTCGCTCATGCCGGAGGTCACAAAGGTGTGATACGGCCGTTCTTCCTCGTCGGGAGGCACGTGCAGCAAGTCCACCCGAACCTGATTTCTGGCGGTTTCTCTGAGAATATAATCCACGGGGGCGATGTACGCGGCAATATGCTCCTGTATCAACAGGTTGGCCTCCCGGTCTTGAGGCGCGGGGCCGTCCAGGGATTCCGCGGGAGTGGAATAATGCATAATGGGCGTTTTAAGTTGATTCATGCTCATGCCTCCGTTCGCGGAAGAACGTCCGCAGAAGAGCCTCGCTGTCTTTGGCCCGAATCCCGCCGGTGACGCGAACCTGGTGCTTGAATCCCGGAAATTGCAGCAGATTCAACAAAGAGCCGGCTGCTCCCAAATCCGGATCGTCCGCGCCATAGACCAGCCGGGCGACCCTCGCCTGAACCAGCGCGCAGGCGCACATGGGGCACGGCTCCAGGGTCACATACAGCGCCGTATTCGCCAGCCGCCAATCTCCATGAGCGGCGCCGGCCATCTTTAGCGCCAGGATCTCCGCGTGAGCGGAAGGATCTTTATCCGCTTCCCGGCGATTATGTCCGCGGCCGATCACCGACTGATCTTTTACCAAGACGGCGCCCACCGGCACATCCCCGTGTTCCAGGGCTTTGTGGGCCTCTTCCAGCGCAATCGCCATGAAATATTCATCCGGGTACATTTGATTCACCACATTCGGCTGTTTGGCAAAGTAAAAATCTGGTACGATTCGCAGTTTGGGAATTCGCGTCTGTCAGAGACGGGCGGCAGGATGCCGCCCCTACAGATGCGTCATTCACGGTACCGTAGGGGCGGCATCCTGCCGCCCGGGACCGTCCGGAAACATTCGTTTGATTGTTTTAAAATCTGGTACGCCCAGGAGGACTCGAACCTCCGCAAGACGCGGATTAGGAATCCGCCGCTCTATCCGCCTGAGCTATGGGCGCACGATGATTTTAATTAATCATACAGGGAAATACGAGATATTTCAAGTCTTGCTTTAAAAAACTTCAAAAAAACACATCCGGAGGTTATTATGAAAAACAGGCAATCCCGTGTTCTTATCGCTGTGCTGGCTTTTATTTTTATTCTTTCCAGCGGTTGGTTCATTTATCAGAATTACATTTATAAGCTTCCTGTCCAGGAAGATCTTCCCACGGTGGAACCTGTCCCCACCGAAGCCACGACGACGGTTCCGCGGCCCACCGAACCCACGGCCTTTGCGCGGGCCGACGGCGAAATGCCGGCGCCTTCGCGGATTGTGATTCCGTTTCTGGAGATCGACGCCATCGTGGAATCGGTGGGTGTGGACAGCGAGGGACGCATGGCCACTTCCGATACGGCGGAAAACGTCGCCTGGTATAAATACGGGCCTTCTCCCGGATTCGAGGGCAACGCCCTGCTGGACGGACACAACAGCTGGGGCAAGAGGACGGCTGTTTTCGCGAAGCTGCCCACGCTGCCTCTCGATGAATCCGTCGTCGTCTATTATGAAGACGGCAGTTGGGCTACTTTCAGGGTCATCACGAACAACAGCTATCCCCTCGACAATGTGCCCAGCTCGGTGATGTCCTTCGAAGGCCCCACCCGCACCACCGTGATTACCTGTACGGGCACTTACCGGGCAAGCCTGGGAACCCATGATCAACGCTGTGTGGTCACTCTGCGGCAGATTGAATATTTCCTCAGTTGACGCGATTCGAGATGCCTCGATTCGGGATTCCTGACGCGATTCGGGATGCCTAAGGAGACGATATTGACATGCCAAACAACATAAACACGGAGAAATTAGTCATCACAGCGCTCATTACGGCCATGACCGCAGTGATGACCATCGCGGTCGCGATACCGGTGCCGTTTACCAACGGATACGTGCATCCGGGCGACAGCATGATCCTATTGGGGGCGCTGATACTCGGGCGGCGGCGCGGCGCCTTTGCCGCCGGCGTCGGTTCCGCGCTGGCGGACATCATCATAGGATACTCGGTTTGGGCGCCTTTCACGCTGGTGATTAAAGGCGTTATGGCCTTCATCACAGGACTGATCATCGAAAAATGCGAGGAAAAACGCCGCAATCTCGCCGTCTTATGCGGGTCGGTCATAGCCTTGTGGCTCGTGTTCAACGCGGCGGTATTCGGCGTCGTCATGTACACGGCGAACACCGACGCCGCTTCCCTTTCCTCCATTTTGGGCGCGGAAGGAAACGCCTCTTCACTGGCCGCCGCAGTGCGTGGAATCGAGGCGCGTCTCATGGCGTCCGCTTTAATCATACCGGCCGCTTTGCTTCTGATTGCCTTCGCGCTGCGCAAGAAGGAGAACGTCTCCGTCCCGCTCAGTCACGTCGTCGGCATGACAGGCGGCGGACTTTTTATGGTATTCGGCTATTATATCGCCGGCAGTTTGATCTACGGGAATATCGCCGCCGCGGTTTTCAGCATACCGGCTAATATCGCGCAATTCGTGGGCGGCTTCCTTATTGCCGCGCTGCTGTCCGCAGCCTTGCGGAACACATCCGCCAAGCGGTACTTTCTGCATTCGGCGGAGGATTTCCGCCGCCGCGGGCGGTGAGATCCATATCAGACGAGTGCGTCGCCCGCCATATTTTGTCATTCCGGGCTTGACCCGGAATGACAAAATATGCGATTCGCAATTTGGGAATTTGCGTCTGTTCAAAGACGGGCGGCAGAATGCCGCCCCCTACAGACGCCTCGCTCACGATACCGTAGGGGCGGCATTCTGCCGCCCGAACCCCCAGGATCGCTCATGCCTGCGCAGGCGCGTTTCCCTAATTATCGGTTATTCTGGGAGGAATGCCCGTCTTATGAACACTCTGAGTGTTCTGTTAAAGCCGAAACAGACAGTGGGCTATCCTGGTCCTGGAAATACCGTAAAGCGAAGTTGTCAGATTTAGGTTCGCAAATTATCGCAAACAACCCTGTCGCGGTGGATTCTTCAACTGAATTTGCTCTGTGGGACTGGCAAACAAACGGACATGTAAACGAGAGGTTTAGCCGAGCCCAAATTCTCGCTCCGGACGGAGGATTGTATCTGTTGCCTCTTGAGGGGAGAGCAATGAGCCTTTGCAAGTATCTTGATTTTGCGTCACTCCTCTTGCAACCGCAGAAATTATCATTCAACACGTCAAAACAATTAACTGCGGCGTTAAAAATCTTAAACCCGCGTGTTACAGACGTTCGCTTAACAGACATTGAAAGCGGATTGTCGGTTGTGTTAGACGACAGCCATTCAGTCACACTCGGCGCAATCGGCAATGGCGCCGTAACTTGGGCAAGCGTGCTTATTGCCGTCTTGGATGTCATTGAGTCAATAAAGAATAAACCTCAAGCGGATATGCCGGTTCTTTTGCTGATTGATGAAATGGGCGCGGGTATTCATTACAGCATTATGCTCGATGTGTGGAAATATATCAGAGATTTCACACAGCAGTACCGCAGCATCCAGTTTGTTTTTACGACGCACAGCGATGATTGCGTCAGAGCTTATTGCGAAGCGTTTTCGGGGAGTAACGCGGCGAAAATCATCCGTTTGCACCAGACCGCCGCTGATCAAAGAATCGTTCCGACAGATTATCTGGAAGAGCAGTTCAACCGCATTGCCGGGGGAGATTGGGAGGTGCGCGGATGAACAATAATAACCGATACAAATGGTTAATGGTCGTGGAAAACACCACAATTGCCGGCCGAGCCTGAAGTTATTAGTAACATCAAGTCGGCCATCGGCTTATCATAGCGTCAGCAATGCACAAATGTATGTACATATGACCCCGACGCGTGGGCCGTCAATCCGCAAACCGCAGTCAATATTTGCCGGGCATGGGTGATTTAAGGGAGGAATTGAAAGTGAAAACGAATAAGGAGGCGTTTTATGAAATACACCAGGGTAAAGGAGTTGACTTTCGCGCGCGTTATTTTGGGCGTTGGGCTTTTCGGCTCATCTTATCCGGCCGAAGAAGGGGAGAAAGTAATACGCTTCTATACGGAAAACGGCGGGAACGCCATTGATACCGGTAATATTTACGCGAATTGGATTCAAGGCGCAGAGCCGAGCGCGTCCGAAAAATTCCTGGGCGGGTTTTTCAAAGAAAACCCGGGTTTTCGCGATAAAATCATTCTTTGTACGAAAGGCGCCCATTATAGTTTCTATGATCCTGAACACAAGCCTCGCGTTAAACCTGAATGCATCCGCGAGGATATCGAAAGCAGTCTTCGCAATATGGGTGTCGATCATGTTGATTTTTACTGGCTTCACCGCGATGATCCCTCTTATCCGGTGGACCCAATTATGGATGCGCTTTTTGAAGCGCAAGACGCGAAGAAGTTTCTCTATTTCGGGGCTTCCAACTGGTCCGCCGAACGTATAGCCGAGGCGAACGCCTACGCGAAATCATGCGGGCGGGAGGGTTTTGTTTCCAGCCAGCTTCAATTTTCATTCGTACATACCCTTGATGTTTCGGATAAAACCACACTTTATTTTGATGAAGAAAAAGACGGCCGGTTTTATATTGACAATCAACTGGATATGTTTGCGTACACAAGCCAGGCCAAAGGCTATATTACCAAGGTCTTGGAAGGCATCCCCTTAAAAGGCAACATGGAAAAAAACTACGGTTGTCCGACCAACCGGGAACGCGCCGCCAGAGCGGCAAAAGTGGCGGAAGAACTGGGCGGAGGCGTTGCCGCGGAAGAGGTGGCGCTGGCATATATGCACACTTTGCCATACAACGTAATGACGATTGTCGGCCCGCGCGTTTTGGATCAGATAAAGGCCAGCATGCGGGCGGGGGATATCGAGCTGACTGCCGGACAAATCGAATATCTTGCGAAGGACGAGACCCCGCTGACACGCTGAGAAACTGTCAATAAAAAGAGAGGACGAACGGATATGCCAAAAATGAAAGGTGTTGTCTACCTCGGGAATCATACCGTAAGCGTCAGGCAGGATATCGACGTGCCTGAACCAGGCCCGAACCAGGTACTCATTAAAGTGGCTTACGCGGCGCTTTGCGCCACCGATATCCATGGAATGGAGGGGCTCATCGGGATGCCGGCAAAAGGACCGGACACAGTCATCGGGCATGAATGCAGCGGCGTTGTTGTGGCGCTGGGCAGTGAAGCGGAGGGAAAGGGCCTCCGTGTCGGCGACCACGTGGTCGGCGATCCGGGCATGTACTGTCATTACTGCGAAGATTGTAAAGCCGGCCGTAAATGTACGGCAAAGCACAATCGCGGCCATGGGGTCATGGCCGAGTACAAAGTATATAATATAGACAGCTGCCATAAAATCCCGGATGATTTTCCGCTGCGCCGGGCCGCCCTCGTGGAACCCACAACCTGTGTCCTGCGCGCCATTGATCTCGTGCAGCCGGAAGTCGGGAAGACAGCGGTATTATCAGGGGCCGGCGGTATCGGTATGCTGCTCCTGCGGGCGATCAAACGCGCCGGCGCGGCTCGCGTCACCGTGATTGAGCCGGTGGAGGAAAAATGGCCTTTGATCCGGGAATTAGGGGCGAGTTATATCATCAACCCGAAAAAACAGAATGTTGCGGAGGAATGCCAAAGGATCACCGGCGGTCACGGCTATGACTATGTATACGAAGCCTCCGGTACTTCCGCCGCCGCGCCGGTATGCCTCGATATCACGGGTTACGGCGGAAAGATTGTATATTTCGCGGTGTATCCGGCGGATTATGAATTGCCTGTGAACCTGAATAAACTCTACAAAAAAGAAGGCAGCCTGTATACCGTATTTGTACATTATACAAACTTCCCGCGCGCGATACGTTTTGTCCAGGAAGACGACCCGGTGATCGACAAAATCATCGGCCTGGAATTTCCCCTGGACAGAGCGCCGGAAGCGTTTGAAGCCTTCCATACATCCAAATATTCAAAAATTGTCCTCAAATGTAATGAGGATATTTGAACGTGAGAATGCTCTCATAACTTGGAAATCCACGTCTGTCGAGGACGGGCGGCAGAATGCCGCCCCTACAGACGCAACACACACGGGGTACCGCTGGCCGGAAACGACAAAAATCGCATCGTTAACACCATATGGAAACGCACCCTAAATATTGCCGGGCTTGTCTGTCCCCCGTCATTCCGGCTTTATGCCGGAATCCAAAAATGATAAACCAAGGAACCTGGATTCTGGGACAAGCCCAGAATGACAAGATATGAGAGTTTTCAGATGGTCCCGGGCGGCGGAATGCCGCCCCTACGGCGCCATGAATGGGATGCGTCTTGTAGGGGCGGCATTCTGCCGCCCGTCTTTGGTATGCGCCGCACCCCGTCAAGCGCAGTCATTCCAGCATCAGCTTTGACATTGCCTTGAATTCCAGAGATATACAAACGATTACACATAGAATTGAGGCGCTGTCCGCGATCGGACCGGCGTAAACAATACCGTCCAGTCCAAGAAACCTCGGCAGTATAAGCAATAGAGGCAACAGAAATATGCCCTGCCGCGTCATCGTTATGAACAGCGCTTTATAGGCTTTGCCAATAGACGCGAAGAACGTTGTGGCGAGGGGCTGCATACCGTAGAAACAAACCATCATCAAATAAACGCGCATATACCGCTCTCCGAACAGATAATACTGCTTGTCGCCGGAGCCGAATATACTGATTAATTGTCTGGGGAACAACTGGAAGCACGCGAAGAACACCAACGAAATACAGATCACCGCCGCTGTCGCGAGTTTATAGGTCGCTTTCACCCTTGTGTAGTTTTTGGCCCCGTAATTAAATCCGCATATCGGCTGCGCGCCCGTCGCTATGCCTATGCAGAAAGCGGTCACAGTCGCGTTCAGTTTGGTGATTACGCCGACGACCGCGATGGGTATATCGCTTCCGTAAACGCTAGCCGCGCCATAGACGCGCAATGTATTATTCATTGTGACTTGAACGACCATCGCCATAAAATGATTCAGAAAACCGGGAACGCCAAGCTTCACTATCGCTTTAACGCTGTCAATATTCAGCCTCATTTGTTTGAGAGTCAGCTTCACACTTCTAAACCGAAGCATGTATCTTCCCGCGATTATAAACGTGACTATCTGACTGATCACAGTCGCGATTCCGGCGCCCGCAATCCCCATTTCAAGGACAAAAATAAAAATTAATGAAAGAATAATATTAAGGACTCGTTAAACAATAATCTGCGATTTTTCACTTGCCCTTTCGCCGCCGGACTGCGTTGTCGTCAGTCGCCATACCACTGCGGGTATGCCTCCTTCCTCCGCCTTGTCCGACG
>JAISDM010000018.1 GCA_031264885.1 Peptococcaceae bacterium
GGTGTAGCTCAATGGCAGAGCACCAGCTTCCCAAGCTGGCTACGTGGGTTCGATTCCCATCACCCGCTCCATAATAGAAATGATTACCACAGAAATGCGGGTAATTTTAGAAAAAGAAACGCCCCGCGGGAATCGAACCCGAGAGGGCGTTTTGCGTAGCAAAACGTCATGAGCCGCAGCGGCGGCGAATGATCAAGACAAGGCGCCGTCCTTTCCGGCGCCGCAGGATTGGCGATTCCCATCACCCGCTCCACCTTATCCCGCCTTTTTTTGATTCCGGCGTTTTTGTTATTGCGTTCCCTCCTTTTTTTTGATATATTAGGGTCAAGAGTTCTGCCGTTGTTCCGGCGGCTCCGCCTAACTAAACTTCTTTAGCCAAGAGATAAGCCGCCCGTTATGGCGGCTTATCCTCTTTCTTACGCTGTTTCCAGCGGTCGTAAAGCTTGATAAGTACCTCCGCCATGGCCGATAGCGCTAATGCTATGTCTATGATGATCTTCAAGTCGTCCTCCGTTTCCGGCAGAACCGCCCGGCAGGACTGCTTGACCACAAATTAATTATATCTGATGTGGTTCCACGTCTCAATACTCATTTTGATGAAATTTCGAGATTTTCGGGTCATAATATGAATCAAATGTGCCAAAAATGTGCCAGACGGCAAAGCCGCCGTAAACGCGCGGATTGACAAATGCCCGCGTACCGTGTAAAATATGTCCATAACTCAATGGTAGACCATCAGCCTTCCAAGCTGGGTGCGTGGGTTCGATTTAAAATTATAATATTGGAGGAACGTTCATGAAAAAGCATGTGACCACCATAAACAAAATCTCTTTGGCTCAGACCGCCAAGACCGGCGGCTGCGGCGAATGTCAGACTTCGTGTCAATCCGCCTGCAAAACCTCCTGCACGGTGGGCAATCAGGTTTGCCGGAAAGAAGCTTAATATCCAGACGTTATGGAACTTGATTTTTCTTTGATACACAAATATCAATTTGATCATAAATACATCGTTTTGGATGTGGACAGCGGTCTGGTTCATGATGTCAGCCCTGAGTTTTACCATTATCTGGACGCGTTGGAGCAGTCTGCCGGGCGCTTGGATCAGGCCAAAAGCCGGATGCTTGCCGACTGGCCGGATACGCTCCCCGGGGAACCGGACGGCTTGGCGGAACTGGTGGAGGAAATGCGGGCCCAGGGAACCTTGTTTTCGGATAACAAAGGGCTCTTGGATTATCAGCCCCCCAGGGACCGCGTCGTGAAAGCGCTTTGTCTGCACGCGGCGCATGACTGCAATTTAAGATGCCGGTATTGCTTCGCGGGGACGGGCGCCTTTGGAGGCCATCGGGCGCTCATGAGCGTTGAGACGGGGAAAGCGGCGCTGGATTTCTTATTCGGCGCTTCTCAGAAGCGCGTCCATATTGAGGTGGATTATTTCGGCGGCGAGCCCCTGATGAATTTTGACGCGGTTCGGCAATGGATCCTGTACGCCCGGGAAGAGGGCGCCGCGCGGGGAAAGCTTGTCAAGCAAACCTTGACCACCAATGGGTTGCTTCTGACCGATGAAATCCTGAGCTTCTTGAATCAACACGATGTCGCTCTGGTTCTGAGCCTGGACGGCAGGAAAAACGTCCATGACCACATGCGTCCGTTCCCATCCGGCAAAGGCAGTTATGACGCCGTCCTGCCCCGGTTAAAGGCCGCGGCTGCTTCCAGAAATTACGGGAATTATTATTTAAGAGGCACCTTTACACGGTATAATCTGGATTTTTGCCGGGACGCCGCGCATCTGCTTGAGGAAGGTTTTGACATTATCTCCATAGAGCCGGTGGTGACCGGCGGCGGCGCGCCTTACGCCCTGAAAATTGAAGATATCCCCGCAATCCGGGAAGAATATGAAAAACTCACCCGTTTTTGGCTGGAAAAATATAACGCGGGAGAAGGCTTTAACTTTTTTCATTTCAATGTTGATTTGAATCAAGGCCCCTGTCTGCCCAAACGCCTCTCCGGCTGCGGCGCCGGCCGTGAATACATGGCTGTGGCGCCCGACGGCGTTTTGTACCCATGCCATCAATTCGTGGGCGCTGAGGAATTTCAGATCGGGAATGTATTTCAAGGTATTCAACGGGAGGATATCGGGGAAACTTTTCAGAAGAATCATGTGTTGAACAAACCGGCCTGCCGCGGCTGCTGGGCGCGTTTTTACTGCGGCGGCGGCTGTCACGCCAACGCGTGGCATCAAAACGGCGCCCTGTCCCAGCCCTATGAAATCGGCTGTCTGCTGGAGAGAAAACGTCTGGAATGCGCTTTGTTTTTGCAGGTTATGTTATATGAAAATAAAAGCGAAAATGAAAGCGATGAATATTTTTTGTGAACTTTGTAAATTATTTGTGAATAAATCTTGTCAAACATTGCCGAATTGTGCTATAATGACATCGTTCGGCACAAAAGTAAAGGTGGTGAGCTTCTGCGAATCAAACAAATCAAGGACGGAGCCGTGTCAGCTTTGGGTGCTTTAATTGATTTTGGAAAGCGCTGCGTCAATGGTTCAAAGCCTCTGCTGACCGCGGCCGGCCAACGGCTGGGACAAACGGCGAAGGCAAGTTTGGGAGGAATGAAAAGCTTAATCCGGTTGCTGAAACTGGATGTGATGTTTGCGCGGATCCGCAAAAAGAATTTTTTTACGGATCTGGCTCCGGTAATCGTATTGCTGACGTTAATCTATTGTATTTTCTATTTGGAGTACACGCGCCCGTATCAACTCTTTGTCAACGGCCAGCCTCTGGCGGTGGTTTCCGATGAAGAAACCGTGACGGAAGCCTTAAACGACGCAATCGGCCAATTGACTCAGGCTTTTCCGGGCAAAACAATACCTCGTTTCGAGGGTGAATTTACTCTTTCCAAAGATGACGTGCCGTACAAACAAGAAACCACGGATAAAGCCGATTTATCTGAAATTCTCATGGAGTATCTGGATTGGACCATTCCCGCGTGGAGCATAAAGGTTGAGGAGGACCTAATCGCGTGCGTCAAGACCAAAGCGGAAGCGGAATCCGTTTTGGAATCGGTCAAGAAGCATTATTATCCGAACGATTCAACCGCAGTCGAGGTGCTGGACGTCGATTTTGAGGAATCGGTTCTTTTGGCCGAGATCGAAGCCAAGCCCAATCAGTTGGTCACCGTTTCCGAAGCGACCCAGCTGCTGGTCGCCGGCGACGAAAAGATCACGGAATATACGGTTCAGGAGGGCGATTCTTTTTGGTCCATCGCTGAGAACCACGGTATGACCGTCGAGGATTTGGAAAAAATGAATCCCGACGTCAGCACCGCCGCGTTGGCTATCGGGCAAGTCGTCGTTTTGAACGAAACGGATCCCTTGATCAATGTCAAGCTGACGCTGACGACCGTCGTCGAGGAAAAAATCCCTTTTTCCACTGTCTATGAGAAGGATTCGACCGTGTGGCAAGGGCAGAGCAAGACCGTCAACGAAGGCGCCGAAGGCGCCAAAGAGGTGACCTATCAGATTTCCCAAATCAACGGGAGAGAGTTGGAACGCACCGTCGTCGCGGAAGCTGTCACAGTCGCCGCCACGGATAAGGTCGTTAAAACGGGAACCAAGGTCATGACTGTCTCGCGGGGCGGCGGCGGCAGCGGACAGCTCGCCTGGCCGTTCAGAGGCCGGATCACCTCGCCTTACGGAATGCGGGGGCGTTCCATGCACACAGGTCTGGATATTGACGGCTCCACAGGCGATCCCATTCTAGCCGCTGAGGCGGGCACGGTTATATCGGCGGGAACGAACGGTTCTTATGGCAAATGTATTCTCATCGACCACGGGGACGGTCTGGTCACTTTGTACGGACATCTGTCCGATTATGACGTATCCACCGGCGATACGGTGAGCCGGGGCCAACTGATCGGCAGAATGGGCTCCACCGGCCGAAGCACCGGTTCGCATCTGCATCTTGAGGTTCGGGTCAACGGCAGCCACAAGAATCCCTTGAGTTATCTTGGCAGCTAGGCTAACCATAATAATCATCAAAGACGGGCGACAGAATGCCGCCCCTACCGACGCGTCATTCGCGGCGCCGTAGGGGCGGCCTTCTGCCGCCATTCCCTCCGGGTTGGTGAACTTCAATTCGTAATTTGGAAATTCGCGTCTGTCAGGGACGGGCCAGACTGTCCGAAAACGCACCCTAAATATTGCCAACACACAATATATGGGGTCATTCGGTTGAAACGACACGCTATATATTGTGTTAACGATGCGATTTTTGACGTTTCCGGACAGTCTAGGGCGGCAAGATGCCGCCCCTACAAGGCGCATCGTTCACGGTACCGTAGGGGCGGCATTCTGCCGCCCGGGCCCGTCCGTATTTACTCAGGCGCGTTTCGCTAAATAATGCCAAACTATGAATTGCGGAAAATTATCTTCAGGCGCGTAATTTTTCCCTGTTTGCGCTATAATAAACCAATAAACCCAGTAAAAATATCCACTGAAAGGAGAACGCATGAGCTGGAATCCAAGCGGCGGCGAGCCTTATTTTCGCCAGCCACTTCGCAGGAGCCGGTTTTACGGTTTGAAAAACTTCCTCAAAACCGTTCTGCTGATTGTTATCTCGGCTTTCCTGGGAGGCTGGTTCGCCTTGAAAATGGCCGCCCCCGCTCCCGAACCCGAACCGCCGGCCTCTTTTCAGGACCCCGGCTCAAATGTAATCCAGTCCTCCGACGCTCCGCCGGAGACCGCCGCGTCCTCCTCCTGGCCTGTGGTCGCCATCGCGGAAACGGTAGGCCCGGCGGTGGTCGGCATATCCAATATCAGCGAGGTCCAATTCTTGTTCGGAGGCCGCCAGGAAGTGGAACAGGGCAGCGGTTCCGGCGTCATTATCTCCGAAAACGGATACATCGTCACCAACCAGCATGTGATCGACGGCGCTCAGAGAATACTGGTCAGCTTATCGGACGGGCGACAGCTTGAGGCGACCCTTCAAGGGCAGGACGCGGACTCTGATTTGGCTGTGTTAAAAGTGGAGGACGGCCGTTACCCCACCGTAACCCTGGGCGACTCGGATCAGGTCCGGGTGGGGGAACTGGCGGTCGCCATCGGCAATCCCCTGGGCAACGAGTTCGCGCGCTCCGTGACCGTGGGCGTCATCAGCGCCAAAGACCGCCAGGTCAGCATCGACGAAAAGAAGATGACCCTGCTGCAGACCGACGCCGCCATCAATCCCGGCAACAGCGGCGGCGCGCTGGTTAACGCGGCGGGCCGGCTGATCGGAATCAACAGCGCCAAGCTCACCGGCAACGTGGAGGGCATGGGATTCGCGATTCCCATCAACGACGCCAAGCCTATCATTGACGAACTGATCCAAAAAGGGTACATCAGCAAGCCTTCTCTGGGGATCATCGGATACGCCATCGACGCCCGCCTGTCCGCGCGTACCGGACTGCCTCAGGGGATCTTCATTCAGCAGGTCAGCTCCGGCGAAGCCACATCCGCGGGTCTAAGGGCCAATGACGTGATCGTGCTGATAGAAGACCGGCTGATCGACAACTCAACAGATCTGAAAGAGTTCCTGAACACCTGCAAAATAGGCGATTCCATCCGTCTGAGAATCAATCGGGACGGCCGGGAAGCAGACATCACCCTGAATCTGATCGAACGGAAGGAATGAGACTTATCGGAATTCTTATAGCGGCGCCAGGCCGGTTGAAGGAGCCCTGGTGGCGGGAAGCCGCCCGGGAATACCAGAAGCGCCTGCGGCCAATGGCCCAGATCAAAATCGTCGAAATCAAAGAAGAACCCTTGCCTTCGAAGCCCTCGGCAAAAGACATCGGCCTGGCATTGGACAAAGAGGCCGGAAGCCTGGCGCGGCTGATCACCGGGAACGAAACCGCCGTCCCCCTTTCCGCCGCCGGCAGACCCATGACCTCGGAGGCGCTGGCGGAATTTATCGCCGAACAGAATCTGAATTCCCGTGAAATCGTTTTTTTAATCGGCAGTTCCCATGGACTCAGCCCGCAAATATTGACCATGGGCGCCTGGAACCTGTCCTTCGGCCCGATGACGTTTCCCCGTCAAATGATCCGCGTCATGCTGCTGGAACAAATCTACCGGGCTTATACGATACTGAACCATATGCCGTATCATAAATAGGGGCGGCAGAATGACAAGATATGACCGTTTCTGGACGGTCCCGGGCGGCAGGATGCCGCCCCTACGGTATAGGTATCCCCTGTGAACAGTAACAGCTAAATACCGCTAAATAACGGTTTGCAAAAATAGTCATTTTATTCGCTTGCGCCGGCGGTCAAAATCCGGTATAATAAGCCCATAGAAACCGTTGAACAGACAGGAGGTGAAGGTTATTGTGGGAATAAACTCACTCAGGCTCATTAAGATTCTAATGATTTGCGCTCTCGTCTTCAAAGGCGCCATCGGCAGCAAATTTCACCGTTATGACCGGAAATTGGAAAAAGCCATTTAAGGCGAATCAATTTTCTTCATGCGCCATACGGTTGATGGCGCATAAGAGCGCACGCATAGATGCTTTATTGATGTTTTTGGACGTACCGACGCCAAATCGGAGGCGTCCATTTTTATCTTTCAATTGAATATAGGCGATGGCGCGGGAGTCCGAACCGGTTGAAAGCGCGTGCTGATCGTAAGAAATAAAATCATACGACGGTATCCCCTGGCTTTGAAGCGCGTTGTAAAAGGCGTCCAGCGGGCCGTTGCCCACGCCTTCGATTTCCGCGGACACATCGTTCATCTCGACGAAGCCCACAAAGCGAACGCTGGATTCCTCTTCCTGCCCCATCCCCACACCGTTTCCGGGGGTCATTCCCGGCGCGCCGTGAGAGACGTCTTCCGTTTTGTACGAAATCATCCGGTATGGGGAATCCACATACACAAACTCACGATAAAAAATATCCAATATATCCTGGCCGGTCATCTCCTGCCCGGTCTTCTCCGACTGTTTCTGCACATACCGGCCAAATTCCGGGTGCATGGCTTTGGGCAGCCTGTAGCCGAAGTCGTTTTCCATGATGAAAGCGGCGCCGCCTTTCCCGGATTGGCTGTTGATGCGAATGACCGGCTCGTATTGACGCCCGAGATCCGCCGGGTCGATGGGGAGATAAGGGACGTTCCAATATGGGGAATCCTCCTTCCTGAGCGCGGCCAGGCCCTTGCTGATGGCGTCCTGATGGGAGCCGGAAAAAGCGGTGTAGACCAAATCCCCCGCGTAAGGCTGGCGTTCGTGTACCTTCATGCGGGTACACCGCTCATACACCTTGCGTATATAATTGATATCCTCCATGTGAAGCCGGGAATCCACGCCCTGGGTATGCAAATTCATGGCCAAAGTGATGATGTCCACATTGCCTGTGCGTTCCCCGTTGCCGAACAGCGTCCCTTCCACGCGCTCGGCGCCGGCCAGCATAGCCAGTTCCGCGGCGGCCACGGCGGTTCCCCTGTCATTGTGCGGATGAACGCTTAATACAATCCGGTTCCGGTCTCCCAGATGATCCAGGAAATATTCGATTTGATCCGCGTAGACATTCGGCGACGCCATCTCCACCGTGTTGGGCAAATTGATAATCACGGGGCGTTCCCTGCAGGCGCCTAACGTGTCCAGTACCGCCTCGCAGATCTCAATGGCGTAATCCCCCTCCGTTCCGCTGAAACTCTCCGGCGAATACTCGCAGATGATTTCGGCGCCGCCGGCCCGCGCCTCTTCCGCGAGGGCCCGGACAAGCCCGGCCGCGTTCACCGCGATGTCCATGACCTCCCGCCGGGACGCCTGAAACACCACCTTCCGCTGCAGCGTGGAGGTTGAATTATAGAAATGCACCACAGCCCGCTTCACACCCGCCAGAGATTCGAACGTCCTCCGGATCAAATGCTCCCGGCATTGAACCAGCGCCTGAATATACACATCCCCGGGGATCAAACGCTCCTCAATTAACCGGCGCGTGAAATCATACTCAATTTCAGACGCGGAGGGAAAGCCCACTTCAATCTCCTTAAACCCGATATCCGTCAGCAGCTCAAAAAAACTCACTTTCTCGTCCACATTCATAGGGATGGGCAGCGCCTGGTTCCCGTCGCGCAAATCAACGCTGCACCAAGCCGGCGCCTGGGTGACCGTCCGGCCCGGCCATTTGCGCTGAGACAACGCGACCGGCGCGAAAGGCATGTATTTTTCGTGGTTTTTCATAACGTTTTTTTCCATGGGATCGCCTCCTAAATATTAACATTCGCTTGAGTACCAATAAAACGCAAACCGATAAAAAAAACGCCCACGTCTCAGATAGAGACGCAGGCGCGCGGTACCACTCTAATTCATCCGCGGCGAGCCGCGGACACACTCCACAAGGCACAAGCCCGTATCACAAACAGGCGATGCCGTCCCCTTTTAACGGCGGGTTCCCGTCCCGGCCTACTCAATTGAAACGGATTCGTATCAACCCCGGTTCAATCATTCGGTGGGCGACTCCAGGGCCAGTTTCCCCTTCTTCGAAACGCTGCCTCGCACCGGCCGGCAGTTCTCTGAGTTTCTCCCAAAGGGTACTCTTCCCTATCAAAGTCTTTGTTTTTATTAAATTTACTTTATTTTAGCACAAAAAAAATCAAATGCAAGCTTTTTTTAAAGGGCAAAATAATGAATTACAATTTCCCACAATTAACCGGGCGCCTGCTCGCCTGGTACGGTGAAAACCACCGGGATCTCCCCTGGCGCCATACCCGCGACCCTTATGCTGTCTGGGTCTCGGAAATCATGTTGCAGCAGACCCAGGTCAAAACCGTCGTCCCCTATTACGAGCGCTTCATGGCGGCTTTCCCCAGCGTACATGACCTCGCCCGGGCGCCCCAGGAGAAAGTCCTCAAAGCCTGGGAAGGGCTGGGCTACTACAGCCGGGCAAAGAATCTCCAAAAAGCCGCGGGGGAGATCTGCGCCCAATACCGCGGCCAAATACCCTCCGATCCCGACGCGCTGCTGGCCCTACCCGGCATCGGCCCGTACACCGCGAACGCCGTTCTCAGCATCTCTTTCGGCGTCTCCGCTCCGGCTGTGGACGGGAACGTCCGCCGGGTCGCCAGCCGGTTCCTGGCGTTAAACGAGGACATTACCAAAGCCGGCGCCCAGAGAACCGTTGAATCTCACCTCACGGCCCTCATCGCCCAAACCGCGCGGCCCGACCTATTCAATCAGGCCATGATGGAACTGGGCGCCACGGTCTGCCATCCGGATTCCCCCTCATGCCCCCGATGTCCCTGGCAGACCGATTGCCAGGGACATCTGCTGGGCTGCCCCCAGGCGTTCCCCATCAAGCCCCCGCCAAAAAAGAAACGCGTCCAGCAGGCGGCCTGCGGCATGGTTCAGGATCCCGAAGGACGTTTCATATTGTCCCGGCGGCCGGTTCAAGGCATTTGGGCCAATTTATGGTCGCTGCCCCTCTGCGTCGCCGATGAAAACCAGAATCCCGCCCATATGCTGGCCCAGCTGCTGGCGCCCCTGTCCGCCGTCATGCCCTCCGAGGCTTCGGCGCGGCTGCGCCATGTATTCACCCATCGCGTCTGGCTGATTGACGGCTATCGAATCCCCGTGGACCATCCCTTATCCCATCAGGAACTGCCCGCCGGCTGGGTTTGTCTGAGCCTGGAGGAAGCCCTGGCCTATCCCCTGCCCGCTCCCATGCCGCCGCTGATCCAAGCCCTTCTATAATTACCCCCGCGATTCGTAATTTGGCGCGGTTTAGCGAAACACGCCTGAGCAGGCATGAGCGAATCCGGGGTTCCGGGCGGCAGGATGCCGCCCGTCTCTGGCGGACGCGAATTCCCGCTTCCGTCATTCCGGCTTTATGCCGGAATCCAAAAATGATAAACCAAGGAACCTGGATTCCGGGACAAGCCCGGAATGACAAGATATGATAGTTTCCGGACGTGCCCGAGCGGCAGGATGCCGCCCCTACGGTACCGTGAACGGCGCATCCGTAGGGCGGCATCCTGCCGCCCGTCTCTGGCTGACGCGAATTCCCCGTTATCCGTTCATCAGTATGCCGCAGATCTCCTGCGCCGCGTTTGGCCGCGCCAGTTCACTCTGCATGGCCTTAATCTGGCTTATCCTCAGCGGAGAGTTCAGCAGCTCTTTCACCAGATCCGCGGGGTTCTCATCCTTGTGCGCCCAAAGCCCCTGCCCGCTGTTGACCAGGTATCCGGCGTTCTGCTCCTCCTGCCCCGGAATGGGCAGCACCGCCACCATAGGCACATTGGAGACGATACACTCCGTGGTCGTCAGCCCCCCCGGCTTCGCGACCACCACATCCGCCAGTTTCATAAACTCGGCCACCTGATCCGTGTATCCGAACACATAGGTCTTTTTGCCGGCATTGGCGGCCAATCGCTCGAAATTCGTCCTCAATCTCTTGTTTTTGCCTGTGACCGCGATGATCTGCAGGTCCATATCCAAATTGAGCAGATTCACAAAGTTCTTGATCCCGGAACTGAGCCCGTATTCCCCCCCAGGGAAATACAGCACCGTCGGCTTGTTTTTGGAAAAACCCAGCGCCTTGCAAAGCTCCTCTTTGGAATAATTTTTTTGGAACTGGGCAGACACCGGAATCCCGGTCACATGGATCTTGCCCGCGTCAATGCCCCTGCGGATCATTTCCGTCCGCATCCTCTCATGGGCCACAAAAAACAAATCCACCGCGTCCTTGGATCCAAACCAAATCTCATGAGGCGCGTAATCGGTCAACACCATGCCGATCTTGACGCCGCTCCACTCGCTCTTGTTTTTCTTCCTGTGATAGGCCATCATATCCACGCCGAAAGGATGGGTGGCCACCATCACATCGGGCCTGACGCTCTTCAAAAGCTTGGAATATTTCACCGCCAGCAGCCGGTTGATGCCCACAGCCATATCCCTCAAACCCATCTCATGATCTGCCGAAAAATAGATCATTCCCCACAGACCGGGCGTATTCCTGGTGATCTGAACATAGCCTTCTTTATAAACCTTATTTAAAACAGGACTGGCAAATTCCACCGCGTCAATCAGCTGAACCTCCGCCTGAGGATAGTCCATATCGAAACGCTCCCGCAAAGCCTTCGCGGCCGATCCATGTCCTCCGCCGTAAGAAGCGTACATAATCAGTATTCTCATTCGCTCCCCTTATTCTTATTACCGCTTATTCCCGCCTCCGCTATTTTTCGAAATGAATCTGGTTTCTCCCGCTGTTCTTCGCCACATACAAAAACTTATCCGCTTTCGCGATGAACGCTTCCGGGGGATCCCCCGCCAGGGGAGTACACGACGCCACGCCGATGCTGATGGTCACGGACGTAATCTGGTTCCCGTCGCTCAGAAGCGGGATGCGCTCCGCTTCCACCTGTGACCGGATTTTTTCCGCGATCACCAGCGCGCTTTTCAGCGCGGTTTCCGGAAGCAGCACGCCAAATTCTTCTCCGCCTATACGGGCCGCCAGATCCGTCGGTCGCCTGGCCGCCTGCATGAATATCTTCGCGATGGTTTTTAGCAGAACGTCGCCTTGCGGATGCCCGTAGGTATCGTTATAATTCTTAAAATGATCCACATCCAGCATCAAAAAAGAAATGGGTTTCTTTTCCCGCGCGGCTCTTTTCCATTCCAAGGCGAAATGGGAATCGAAACTCCGGCGGTTGGGCATGTTCGTCAGCGAATCCACCAGGCCCAGCTTCTCAATCGTTCGAATCTGCTGCACGATCTGCATGTGAATCTTTACCCGCGCGCGGACAATGGCATGGTTAAACGGCTTCACCACATAATCCACCGCCCCGAGGGAGAAGCCCTTCTCTTCGTCGCCCTCGCTGTTCAATCCCGTAATGATAATGACCGGGATATGAGCGGTCTCATCATCCTCTTTAAGCTTCGTTAAAGCGTCAAATCCGCTCATTCCAGGCATAATGACGTCCATCAGAATCAAATCCGGCTCATCCTTCTTCACGCGCTTCAAAGCCTCTTCCCCTGATTTCGCGGTGAAAATGGCATATTCCGCGGACAGGATCCGGTTCAGCAGCATCAGATTTGATTTTTCGTCGTCAACGATCAATATTTTGCTTTTTTGATTGATTTCCTCCATACGCACATACATCCTTTGATTTTTCATTTGAGATTCACATTGGGGATTCCGAGGATTCCATGGAACGGTCCGCCGGGTCATCTCCTCAAATTAGAACGGGAAGCGTTTTTTTCTTTCGCCAGTTCCAAGGCGTCTATGTCTTCGTTTTTTTTGAGCAGCACGCCCAGATAAGGCGTTTCCGCATCTATTTTTTCCAGCGGTATGCCTGTCAGCATCAGCGCCATCAGCCAATCCAGCAATTCGCTGGTGCTGGGTTTTTTTTGCATATCCTTGACCGAACGGATTTCATAGAATTTATCCATGGCGTGACTCAGCAGCTCGTCTTCGATGTTCGGGTAATGAACGTGTACGATTTCAGCCATCTGATCCGCTTCCGGGAACGCGATGTAATGAAAAATACATCTCCGCAAAAAAGCGTTGGGCAATTCTTTTTCCGCGTTGGATGTGATGACCACAATCGGCCGGGTCTTAGCCGAGATCCTCTCCCTGGTCTCGGGAATGAAGAACTCCATCTGATCCAATTCCCAGAGCAAATCATTGGGGAATTCCAGATCCGCCTTATCAATTTCGTCGATCAGCAGCACGACCTGATCGTCCGCGCCGAGGGCCTGCCCCAGCTGTCCGAGCTTTATATACCGCTTGATATCCGACACATCGCCTTCCCCGAACTGGGAATCATACAGGCGCTGTACCGTATCATAAACGTACAGCCCTTCCTGTGCCTTTGTGGTGGATTTGATGTTCCAGATGATGAGCCTCTTGTTTAACGTGTTCGCGATCGCTTTTGCCAGCACGGTTTTGCCGGTCCCCGGCTCCCCTTTAATCAGCAGGGGCTTTTCCAGAGCTATGGCGATGTTCACCGCGTTCTTCAACTCATCCGTGACCACATAATCTTCGCTGCCCAGAAACCGCTCCAACGCTCCAATGTTATTATTCCCGCTCAATTTTATTCTCCTTTTTGAAATTATTTTCAGCCAATTCAGACGACGGTTTCCCCATCCGTCAAATCAGCCAAAGCAGTCAAGGCTTATCATTGCGCGCATACGCAGTCCACATTGCCGAACAGCGCCTCCAGTTTGGCCAAAACCGCGTCCGGAAGGGGCGGGGATAAGACGGAGCGGATATTTTCGGTCAGATGTTCCCGGCTGCCTGTGCCCGTAAGCACCACATGAATCCCATCCGTATGCCGGCAGAACCGGTAGGCCGCGTCCATAGTACTCCGGGCCGGCGCCGGGGCGCCGCCGTCCGCCGCGTGGGACAAGAAATCCAGCGCGCGCTCATCCGCCCGCAAGTCCGCGCCGGCCTGACCCGCGTCTATGATTTTCTCAATCTCTTTTTTCAGCTGGCCCTGATCCGCCAAAGCGCGCCGAACCGCGAACATGCAGAGAACGCCCGTGTCTTGCGCGATCGCCAGGGGAAGCACGGTTTTCGCGGCGGAAGGATTGAGCATGTTATATCCCAGCATCACTACGTCGAAGATGTTCTCCGGAATGGCCGTCTGAAGCATCTTATGGGACGTGTCAAACATAAACCGCTCCGTAATCCCGGTGAAACGGATCTTGCCGCTCTCCTTCGCTTTTTGCATCAAAGGCATGAACAGATCCCGCGCGTCCGCGTAATTCTCGGGCGGAACCCCGTGCAGATGATAGATGTCGATGTAATCCGTTTTTAACGCGCTCAGGCTGCGGTCCAATGTCCGGGTGAACCGCTTTTCGCCTTCCAGCCGCCAGTCGCCGTCGAACAACGGGAACTTGGTCGAGAGGATGTACCGGTCCCGGGGAATCTCCGCCAGTCCGCCGCCAACCGCCGATTCCGTCTCATAGACTGTCGCCGTGTCAAAAAAATTGATTCCCTGGTCGTATGCCGCGCGGACGATCTCACCCGCGTGCTTTTCCCCATGCTTCTCTATGCCGATCCGTGAAAAACCGCCGCAGCCGAGCCCGACGGCCGTAACACTTAACCCGGTTCTCCCCAGCCGTACCTTTTCCATATTGAAATCTCCCCTTATTATTTAATGAATCCCTCCGCTATGGTTCTGAGCGTGTTCAAGGCGCCGCCGAACTCAAAATCCTCGATTTGCTTCACCAGCGTTCCGCTTATCTCCCCCAATGGCGCAAACACCTCCTCTATTTCGGCGACCATGTCCAAGCTGGCCGCGTTCCCGGCGTCCAGCATAGGCTCCAGCCGCTCGATCAGGCTCATGCCCTTCTGTCTGTCCCATTGCCCCGCGTCTTTGACCTCCGGCTCCGGCCGTCCGGGGCACAGCCGCTCCAGTTCCGCCGCCACCGCGGACATCTCCGCGTCAATCGCTTCCATCCGCTCGGCGGCGGCGTCCGCGTTCCCATCCATGAGCAATTGTTCCAGGCCGCGGGCCAGCTGAGACAGGTTTGCCGCGCCAATCAGTCCGGCGGTGCTTTTTAAGGTGTGCGCCAGCCGGTAAGCGGTTTGGACATCCCCCGCCCGCAAAGCTTCGGCGATCCGCCGGGGATCGGAAGTGTGGCCGGCCTGAAAATCCGTCATAAGCTGCTGATACAGGTCTTCGTCGCCCGCGGCGTTCATTAAGCCCGCGTGTAAATCAATGCGGGCTTTCTCATTCCCGTTCTCACGCTCATTCCCGTCCTCTTTCGCGGCGCCGCGCGGCGGAATCTCCCGCTCCGCCGGCCCGGAGACATTCGAAATCTTACCGGGGGGCAGCCACTTCAGCAGCATCTGGCCCAGCGATTCCGGATTGATGGGTTTGGCGATAAAGTCGTTCATACCCGCTTCCAGGAATGTTTCCCTCGCGCCCGTTACGGCGTTGGCCGTCAAAGCGACGATGGGCAGATCCCGGTATTTTTCGCCGTCCATCGAGCGAATGAAGCGGGTGGCTTCAATACCGTCCATCTCCGGCATCATATGATCCATAAACACCAGGTCATATGAATTCTCCTTGATCATTTGAATGGCCTCATTGCCGTCCGGCGCGGCGTCCGACTGAATGCCGTACCGGGCCAAATAAGCCGCCGCTACCTTGATGTTGATCTGGCTGTCGTCCACCACCAGAACCCGCGCTTCCCCCGCGGTCAGAGATATATGGGAGAATTCGGATTTCTCGATTTGATTCAAATCCCCTTCCGTCAAAGGAATCAAAACTGTAAAAACGGATCCTTTCCCATATTCGCTTTCCAGTCTGATTTTACCTTCCATCAGAGTCAGAAGGTTTTGGGTAATGGAAAGACCCAGCCCCGTGCCTACGATGCTGTGGTTGGCGACCCGGTCCACCTGCTGAAAAGCGCCGAATAATTTCCCGAAATTCTCTTTCTTGATCCCGACGCCCGTATCCTCCACCCTGAATAGAATATAATCCAGGCCCGCTTCCGCCGTCCGCTTCACTTGCAGATCCACATACCCTTCCCGGGTGTACTTAATGGCGTTGTTAACAATATTAACAATAATCTGACGAATGCGGGCGTCGTCCCCGACAATGAACCGGGGCGCGTTGGAATCAAAGGAGAAACGGAATTCCAAGCCCTTGGACTCCGCCATGAAACGGCTCATGGAGCAAATGTGCTCAAGCATCTCCAGCAAATCAAAATGCACCGGGATCAATTCCATTTTGCCGGCTTCAATTTTGGAAAAATCCAAGATATCATTGATGATCTGCAAGAGCGTCTGGGACATTTTTTTGATATCCTCAAAAAAACTCTTCTGATCCGGATCCATATTATCGGTACGGATCAAATCGCTCATTCCAATGATGGCGTTCATAGGCGTCCGGATCTCATGGCTCATGGAGGCCAGGAACTGGCTCTTGGCCTCTGAAGCCACCCGGGCGGCGCGGGTCTGAACCTCCAGCTCGCGATTGCGCTCATCGATCTCCCGCACTTTCTGCTGAGTGGCCATGATCTCGCGCAGATCCCGGGAATACGTGGCAAGCCCGTAACCGTCCTTCCACGGCACGCGCACCAGCGTGGTCTCCACCGGAAGCGGCTCTCCCTTCAGTGTGCGGTGCATCCATTCAAACCGCTGATAGCCCGTATCGAACGCCTTCCGCTCCACTTGCGCCGATTTTTCTTTGCTGGGCAGCCCGTCCGGCTGAAAATCCGGGCTTAAATCATACAAATACTTTACATAATCGGATTTGCCGGCGACTCCAAACATACGAAGGGTTTCCTGGTTGCAATCCAGCATATTGCCCTCCGCGTCCCAGAATGAACAAGCCAGCGGCGTGGCGTCCAGCATCACACGCGTTCGCTCGTCCGCTTCGGCGTTCCTCAAATCCGTCGCGTCGTAATACATAACGATCACGCCGTCGAAACAGTCGTCCGCGTCCAGCAGAGGCGTGGCCTGAACGGTGTACATGCGGTATTCCCCCCGGCCGGAAAAATCGATGCTGATATTGTTCACCATTGCTTTAAGCTCTCTCTTGAGCTTTTCGAACCTTATGCCGGCGTTCTCAACGAATGTCTCATCCCCGATCATCCTGTAAAAATCCCTGTAAGAACGCCTTCGGATATGTTCAAAACTCTGGATCCCCGTCTTCTCCAAGACCGCTTCCGTACAGTAATCGATCCGCCCCTCCCGGTCCAGGAGCAGTATAATCTCCGGAATGTTCTCAAGCACCAGAGTCATGTATTTCTCTTTGTTCAGCAATTCCGTGATTCTGGCGGAATCCAGCTGTTCCTTTTCCATCCGCGCCGCTCCTTTTTTTATTACAGTATACTCCAAAAGGCTGCATAAAACAAGCGCGGCATGAATAACGGATTTCGTAATTTGGCGCAGAAATTCTAAAACGCTCCGCCTAATCGGTCGTCATCCTCCCCCTCCACCGGACGCCGAGCTAAACTATGAATTGAAGGTGAATGATAAAGGAACCGAACCGGTCTCTCACCGTAAATAAGCCACCGCAAAGCCGCCGGTGACCGGATTAACATAGGGCTCACAATGAACGCCGTATACCTTCTCAATCAAACCCTTTGTCAAGACAGCGGCGGGTTCGCCGTCCGCGACTACCTGTCCGTGATTGAGTACATAAAGGTAATCGCAATACTCAGCCGCCAATTCCAAGTCGTGGAGCGCGGCAAGCACGCCCACGCCCAACGCTTTGACCACGGACAGCATATGGATTTGGAACTTAATGTCCAGATGATTGGTTGGCTCATCCAGTACGAGAAGCTTCGGCTGCTGAGCGATTGCCCGCGCCAGAATCACTCGCTGCCGCTCCCCTCCGGACAGGGAGAGAAAACTGCGATGGGCATAATCCAGCAGATCCACCTGACGCAGCGCGCTTTCGGCTATCTCAAAATCCCGGCTCGAATCCCCTTCCAGCATGGATTTGTGCGGATTACGCCCCATCATGACCATTTCTATCACCGTAAAGTCAAATTCCAGATCATTAAACTGCCCCACCACGGCCATGGATGTGGCAATGACCTTGGGGTTTGCCTGTACAACGTCCCGGCCATCCAGCAGGATGTTTCCCTTTTTGGGGGGCAATACCTTGTAAACCGCTCGCAGCAGGGTGGATTTTCCGCTCCCGTTGGGTCCAATCAGGCCGACAAAGCTTCCTTGCGTCACCTGGAGCGACACATCCCGGACAATCTCTTTGCCGGAAAGGTTGATGAACACATGCTCAACTGTTAACGACATGCTTACTCCTTCCCAAAACCGTAGCCACGTTTGACCAGCATATAAATGAAGACCGGCGCGCCGATCATCGCGGTAATGATGCCGATGGGAACCTCGCTTTTGGGGATCACGATACGGGCAATTACATCCGCCCAAACCAGGAACAGTGAACCGACGCCTATGCTGACAGGAATGACTTTTCTGTGATCCGAACCGGTAAATCCCCGTACAATATGTGGAACGATCAGTCCCACAAAGCCGATCATGCCGCAATATGACACGATGACTCCCGTAACGAGCGCCGATACGATCAGGTAGCCCCTGCGGAAAGAGGACAGTTTAACGCCCAAGGTGACGGCCGCCTCATCGCCCACCAGCATGGTATTGAGGATGCGGGATTGGGGCAGGGAAAACAGCAGCGCCGCGCTGACGACAATCGCCATCATGGGCAGTTTGTTCCACTTTGCTGACGCGAGACTCCCCATGAGCCAGAAGGTCACGCTCTTGATCCCTTCCGAGTTGCTGGCGAAATAGACAATGAAGTTGGAGAAAGCGTTGCACAAAGCATTGATGACCATACCGGCCAGCACCAGCTTGACAGAGGTTGCCCGACCGCTTAATTCGGCCAGCGTCAGTACGCCCAGGGAGGCGATCAGCGCTCCCGCGAATGCTCCGACGGAAACCCCAACCTGAGACAATAGGCTTGATGTTCCAAAGCCGATTAAAATCGCGAAGGTTGCGCCAAGAGACGCGCCGGAGGATACGCCCAGGATATAGGGATCGGCCAGCGGGTTTTTCACGGAAGCCTGCATTATCACCCCGCAAACCGCCAGTCCCGCGCCCACCAGCATGGAGGTCAGCACTCGCGGGAGCCGGATGTCCCACACAATATTCATGAATGTGCCGGAAGTGAGTGCCGCCGGATCACCTACAGTGATTCCCATCAGCTTATGCAGCAGAATCCTGTAGGATAAGCTTGCGGGAATCGCAACCTGCCCCACGGAAACCGCGATGATAAGTGACACCATATTCAGCGCCAGCAGCGCCGCCAGTACCGGAATCAGGATTTTACCGGCGGACGGGGCGGCTTCGCCTTTCTCTCTCGCAGCGAATACGCGCATGATCATAAACCCTTTCTGAAACATGGAGTTGTCTGAGGCCGGCCCGCTGCCGTCCGGTACAGGAGGTCACGGCTGTTGCGGTTGAAGGAGATTTATTTCATGGAATCGGGGTAAATTTGCTTCGCCAGTTGGGTCAGACCTTCAATTGTGCAGTAACCGTGGCCCATGATATTATTAAAAGGAACGCGGTAAACCGCCTTGTTCGCGATGGCTGGGATTTCCTGAAGCGCGTCCTGGGCCAGCAGGTTGTCGATGGCTTCCTGCGGCTCTAACGCGCTGCCATCATATTCAATATAGATGATGATGTCCGGGAAGATAGCGGCCATGGTCTCCAACCCAAGGGAATTGCCCGCTTGTTCCGTCGCGTTGACATAACCAAGTTTCGCCAGCAGGTCGTTTTGCAGCTTGGCCTTTACGCCGTATTGGCCATAAGTACTCCCGTCAAAGTCAGTGATCATCAGCGCTTTCTTTTCACCTTCCTGGCTGGGAATCGCCGCGTTGACACGGTCCAATTGTTCCTGCAGCTCGTCGGCAAAGGCGCCTGCCTTCTCCTGTACGTCAAATATCTGGCCGATGACGCGGATATCGCTGATAATATCCTCCATCGTTGGATCCCCGGTGATGCTGCTGGAAGCCCAGATAAAGGCATTGATGCCCATATCGCCGTAGGACTGTACGGTTCCGAGACCATATTCACCTTCGTTAAAATCGAAAGCTCTGCCCATGACGATGTCGGGAGACTCACCCAACACCACCTCCATGGGCGGCCATTGCTTTGAAATCTCATTGAGGGCCGCGGCTTCCGCCTGCAAATCCTCCGGGAATTCGCTGATAATGTTGGCCACGCCTACCAGCTTGCCGCTCAGACCCAGCTTCAGCATAATTTCAATGTTGCCTTGGGTGGTGGCGACCACACGCTCCGGAGTCTTTTCGAAGACTTGTATGTACACGTTGCCATCCGCGTCGTAGTTTTCGACGGTGAGGGGATAGGTGGTTCGCGTTGAATCGGCAGTTTCCGTCTTATCGGCGTCCTGTGAGGCCGGAGAGGCGGAATCAGTGGTGAACACGGTCTCCGCCGCGCTTGTGGATGGAGAACCTCCGGACGAACAGGCGCCCGTCATCACCGACAGGGAAAGAACCGTACCCATCAAAATTGCCAATCGTTTTTGTTTCATGCTTAGTTAGCTCCTTTATAATGTTATTTTTGGATAACAGGGTTTTAAACAAGCCCATCATAGCAAAAACCAAAACATGAAACAATGGATGAATTCCTAAAGAGAATGGATTTTTTCCATATTTGTCCGGCATGTCATAAATTCGCTGGGGGAAACGCCGGCGCGCTGCTTAAACAGACGGCTGAAATAATAGCTGTCACTATAGCCGACGCTTTCCGCCACCGCCCGAACGCTGTGAACACCGGTCAGCAGCAAATCCTTGGCTCTGCGTATCCGCAGATCCGTCAGATAGTCAATGGCGGATCTGCCCACCTTTTTACGGAATATAGAACTGAACTGCTTGAGGTTCATTCCGTAATCAGCCGACAATTGCCCGATTGTAATATCCTCCATGTACCGGTTTTGGATCACGCGAATCGCGTCGTCCACGATTTGCTCCCGGTTATCGGCGTTATTGCGCATAGCTGAACTGACAATCGCTTCGATCAGCGCGGCGAGAACCGTTTTGTTTCGCAGTCCGCCTAACTCACATGAAGTTTTCATTCCGTCATGAAGACGCAGCGCCATATCGGCGATTTGGGTGTTGACGCCGGTAGAGATCTGAAAATGGGCGCCGTGATATTGCCGCAGCTCGGAAGAAGTCTCATTCGCGATTTTATAGTGGAGTACCATGTAACTCCACGGATCGGCGCCGACAGATTTTTTACTGATATTCATGGAGGCTCCGGCATGAAGCACCACGCCCGGTTTCAAATGATAGGATGTTCCATTGAGCGTATAGCGCGCGCAGCCCGACAACGGAATCAAAAGTCCGCTTCCGGATCTATTGGTATGATCACCGGCCAGATGTCCCGCGGACGGATACTGTTCCCAGTAAGTATCCATCAGTATCGGTTGGACGGCACTGTAATAGGTGACCAAATCATTGATTGTCACATTCAACTGAATTCCCCTCTCTTCGTTAGCGAAAACTAACCCAAACCCGTTAAAACGCTGTTTGCTATTACTAACTTGAATATTATATGGCAATCTGAATTTCTTGTCAAGATGTTTGTTCGCTAAAACCTTCGTAGTTTGGCAAGTCTCCCGTCATTCCGGGTCAAGCCCGGAATGACGGGATAATATTCCGGCCGGCGCGATTCTTTTGATCGGGAAACCGGCATAAAATATGGATCAGGGAACCTGAACGGCGTCGGTTCGTTCGGGTTCCCTGATTTTGCGTTGTGCCGGCGGTTGGACGCGCGCCGGGCGGCGGCCCGAATGGGGGGATGAGCATGGCTGGCGAGCGGAAACAGGGAGTGGGGCGGTTCCTGGATATGTCTCAGGACGCGCTGCTGGATTTGCCTAAGGTGGTTATGACGGGCCGTTTTTGGGCCGGGATTGAGAATCACCGCGGCATCGTCGAGTACAGCGCGGACAAAATACGGATCGCCGTTAACTCCGGAGAGATCGGTATACATGGGCGGAATTTGACGATCGAACGGTTTAACCGGGATGAAATCGCCATAGAGGGATTGATTTTTTCAGTGGATTTTGGCGTGCCTTATTTGGAGGAGGAAGTTTCCCAATGAAGATGAAAGATCTCTTTAAGGGATATGTGTGGATTTGTCTGGAGGGGCAAAACCAGCAGAAGGCCGTCAATATGGCAATGGCCAGGGGAATGGCGGTTTGGGATGTGAGTTCCAGGGATGGGGCGCGGTGGGAACTCAAGACCACGGTTGAAGGGTTTAAGGCGATGGCGCGCCTGGCGCGGCGGAGCGGATGCCGCGCGCGCGTTCTAAGAAAAGAGGGCATGCCTTTTTTGCTCAGGCGGCTGAGGCGGCGCAAGGCTTTCGTGGCGGGGGCCGTCATTTTTTGCGCCGGATTGTTTGTGCTGAGCCGTTTTGTCTGGTCGGTGGACGTGAAAATATCGGGGGACTATGATCCGGGGCTGATTCTGCGGGCGGCTGAGAGGTACGGGGTGTATCCCGGCTGTCTCAGGACCTCATTGAACGCCGGCCGGTTCCAGGAATCCATGCTGGCGGCGTTCCCGGACATGTCCTGGGCGGGGCTGCATTTCCAGGGAACCCATATTCTCGTGGAGGTCGTCGAGAAGATCGGGGAATCGCCGGATCAGGCCGCGCCGGGGGATATGGTGGCCGGGGAAGCAGGCGTTATCCAGGAGATTTTGGTTTTGAAAGGGGTCGGGAGGGTCAGGGAAGGGGACCGGGTGGCGGCGGGCCAGGTGTTGATCGAGGGGCTCTTTTATCCTAAGTACAAGTGGAGCCCGGAAGGCCGGCTGATTCCGGACAGCGAGCCTTCCAGGGTTCAGTCTCAGGGCATTGTGCGCGCTTTGGTGACCCGCGAGAGTTATGGGGAATGCCCGCTGGAAGAAGTGGAAATGATAGAGACAGGCAAAGAGAAGGTGGAACGGATACTGGTCGTATTCAACCGGCCCATTCGTTTAACCGGCGGCGGGGGGCCGGATTTTGAGTTTGCCAGGCGGGTGTCGGAAAGAAAAATTGTGTTTAAAGGAAGGAATCCCGAACAGATTATCGAATTAAACACAGTCATACAAAAAGAACAGGAGCGCGTCATACGCTCGCGGGGGCTGGACGGCGCTTATGAAGAAGCTCAGGCGAGGGCCTTCGCGAATATGGAGGCCCGGCTGCCGGATGAATATCAGGTAACGGAGAAATATTACAGTATGGAACCGTCGGGAGATGAGGGAATCATAAAGGTTCAGCTGACCTTAGTCACCGTGGAAGACATAGGAACGCGCTGAGGAGGCATCGTATTTGAGGAATTTGAGTGTTTCGGAAGAAGCGGTCATGCACTTGGACAATCAGGAGGCGGCCCTTTTGTATGGCGCGGAAGACGAGAATCTTCGCTTCTTGGAACAGCGTTTGCCTGTGAGCCTTTTGGCGAGAGGCGGGGAAATTCACCTGGTTGGGAATCAGGACGAGGTTAAGCTGGCTCAGGAGGTTTTTCAGCGCCTGAGGGATCTGGTAAGGCAGGGCAGCGCCGTCACGGTAACCGACGCGAACTATTGCCTGAACGCGGTGATGGGCGGCATTGGGCAGGATTTAAGCGACGCTCTGAACGAGGTGCTGCAGGTCACGGTGCGCGGCCGCTATATTAAGCCTAAGACCGTGGGACAGTACCGTTACATTCAGGCGATCCGCGCCCAGGACGTGGTATTCGGCATCGGGCCCGCGGGAACGGGGAAGACTTATTTAGCGGTGGTTATGGCGGTTTCCGCGTTAAAGAACAAGGACGTCAGCCGGATCGTGCTGACCCGGCCGGCGGTGGAAGCCGGGGAGAAACTGGGATTTTTGCCGGGGGATTTGCAGGACAAGGTGGATCCCTATCTCAGGCCGCTGTATGACGCTTTATATGATTTGCTGAGCATCGAAACCGCTCAGCGCTACGTGGAAAAAAGGGTCATTGAGATCGCGCCCTTGGCTTATATGCGCGGGAGAACGCTGGACGACGCTTTTATTATTTTGGACGAAGCCCAGAACACCACTCCGGAGCAGATGAAGATGTTTTTGACCCGGATTGGATTTAACTCGAAGACGGTGGTCACGGGGGATATCACCCAGGTGGACTTAACCCAGCCGAAGAATTCCGGGCTGATGGTGGTTCAAAAAATCTTAAAGGGCATACCGGGCGTCAGTTTTCAATATCTGTCCCAGGCGGATATTGTCCGGCATCCTGTGGTGCAGAGGATCATCGCGGCTTATGAGGCTTATCAGACATTGTCTGAGAAGGAGAATTAAGGGATGATCGCGGTTTTGAAAGGTTTTTTTTCGCATCGCAAAACGCGGAAAGCGATTTGGGTATTATTTTTTTTACTTAGCGTACTCTTTATTTACATGACATATTTTGTGGCGGATCAGCTGAACGTTATGGAAGGGGAGGTCTCGCCCAGCACCATTGAGGCGAATCGAACCATCATCTTTGAGGATGTGAACCAAACCGAGGAGAACCGGCAGAACGCCGCCGCCCGGGTGCCTGACATCCATATGCTGGACCAGGATGTGATTCCTGAGCAAGAGAAGGATGTAGAGGAATGGGTGAATTTGTGGCGGGTCCTCCTGCCCATCGGCAGGGAAGACCGGCTGGACGCGGCGCGCCCCCTGGTGCAGTCGTATTCCTTAAGGGAGGAGCAGGCGGAGGAGTTCTTCAGCTTGGATTTGGTCGCTCTGAACCATCTGCGGAATGAGGCGGCGTCTCTGATGGAATCGGTCTGGAGCAAGGGCGTGCGGCAGGAGGAAGTGGAAGACGCGCGGCGCGCCATTCTGGACGAGATATCCAAAATGGATTATGATTTAACGGAGGCTCATTTCTTAGAGACGCTGTTCAACTGCATCGAGTTGAGGCCCAATTATATTTTTAATGAAGCGGGCACGATTGCGGCCAGAGAGGAAGCGGCCAGAAGAGAGAACCCGGTTCTGATCACGGTACGCAAGAATCAAAAGATCGTTGACAAGGGCGAGGTGGTCACCGCCGAACAGATCGAGATCCTCCGGGCCCTGGGCTATCAGAGATCTGTGGAACCCTATCTCATGACCCTGGGCGCCTTATGTTTGGCGGCTTTAATGGCGTATTTGGCATACAGGCACATCCGCCAATACCACAAAAACTTGCTGCAAAAAGAAGGCAACGTAAAGCTGCTGGCGCTCTTGTTTGTCATGAGTCTGTTTGCGGCGCGGCTTGCCACAGCCATTAACACCGGCAGCGACGCCGGCATGGCGGAGCTGTCCGGCTACCTGATTCCGGCGGCGATGGGATCGATCTTGGTGGCGATTTTGCTGGATTCTATGCTGGCGGTTTATTTCTCGGCGGCGCTGGCGTTTTTTATCGGCATTATGACCGGGAATCAGATCGCTTACGCGGTGACGGCATTTGTGGGGTCCCTGGTGGGGGTTTATATTGTGAGCCGCTACAGCCAGAGGACGGACTGGGTGAAGGCGGGCATCTACATTTCGCTGACAAATTGCGCCGCGGTGCTTTGTTTCTCGCTGATCAACAACAGCCCCTGGCAGATTATGCTGTGGTCCGTCTGCTTCGCGGTGATCAGCGGCTTTGTTTCACCGGTCCTGGCTTACGGCAGTCTGCCTTTTCTGGAATCCGCCTTTAAAATCACCAGCATGATGCGCTTGATGGAGCTGGCCAATCCCAATCAGCCTTTGCTGAAGGAACTGCTGGTCAAAGCGCCCGGGACTTACAATCATTGCATTATGGTGGGCAATCTGGCGGAGGCGGCGGCGGACGCCGTGGGGGCGGACACGGTTCTGGTCCGGGCGGGGGCGTATTATCATGATATCGGCAAGATCAAGCGTCCCTATTTCTTCGTGGAAAACCAGCTGTCGGGGGAGAATCCTCACGACAAGCTGACTCCGGCGCTGTCGGCCATGATTTTGGCTTCTCATGTGAAGGATGGGGCGGATTTGGCCCGGCAGAATAATTTGCCTGAGTCTTTGATCGATTTCATCAGCCAGCATCATGGAACCAGCGTGATGAAATATTTTTACCACAAGGCGCTGGAGACCCGGGAAGATCAGGCGCCTGTGGCGGAGAGCGATTTCCGTTACGGCGGGCCTAAACCCCAAAGCAAGGAAACCGCTTTGGTGATGCTGGCGGACAATGTGGAGGCGGCCATACGGTCCATGAATCTGGGCGGCGCCGGTCAGGACAAATTGGAAACGGCGGTTCGGAAGATCATCAAGGACCGTTTGGACGACGGGCAGCTGGATGAGTCGGATTTGACCATGCGGGAGCTGACCGTGATCGCTCAGGTCTTTTGCAGGGCTTTGGGCGGCATGTATCATTCCCGGGTGGAATATCCGGATAATGTAATCGCTGAAATGGAAAAAGGGAAGCGTAAAGATGAGGATTCTAATACGGAACCGGCAGAAGCGGATCCGGATTCATCCGGGATTGAGGCTGTCGCTTTGGAAGGTACTCCGGAGGATGGAGCGCGGATTCGGAATCCCTCCTGAGGCGGAGGTCAGTCTGCTGATTACGGACGACGCTCATATTTGCCGGCTGAACCGGCGGTACCGGGGGATTCCCAAACCCACGGACGTGCTTTCTTTCTCGATGAATGAGGGAAAACGCCTGGTATCCGGGATAGAGGGGCCCGTATTGGGAGATATTATTATTTCGGCGGAACGCGCTCTGGCGCAGGCTCTGGAATACGGGCACGGGCCGGTCCGGGAAATGGCGTTTTTGACGGCGCACGGGATGCTGCATCTGCTGGGGTACGACCATGTGGATCCGAGGGGGGCCGCCGAAATGGAGAGGCTGCAGGAGGGGATACTCCGGAGCTTGAATATTTCCCGACGGAGCCCGATGGAGTAAGTAAGGAGACGCGATTCGCGGTAAACGGCAAATACCCGGCGGAGGGGGAGGATGCCGGCCTTACGTCTCCGCGTTTTGAATTTCTACGGCTCAATTTGCTGCAAAAGCCAAACTCGCTCCGCTCAAACAGTGGCTTTTGCGAACGCAAATTTCGCCTAGAAATTCTAAAACGCTCCGCCTAATCGGGCACTGTCTCCTCCTTCACCGGGACAACGCGGCAAACTGAGTTTTAACTACAAATCGCAAGGCACTGATACATGGAGGCGAAATGGATTGGCGGCTGTCAATAATCATTTTATTGTTTCGTTGTGCCTGATTTTTCTGGGGTTTTTGATCAAAAAAGCGGGGCTGATCAAGGAGGAGGACGGTTCCGTACTGACTCGGATCGCCATCAATGTGACTTTGCCCGGAGCCATCATCAAATCTTTCAGCGCGCTGACTTTTGAGAGTACGCTCCTGCTGCTGCCGTTGGTGGCTCTGAGTTATGGCGCCGTCATGTTTGGGCTGGCTTTTTTCCTGTTCCGCAATTACCGGGGGAAGACCAAGGGGCTGCTGATGCTGATGTCGCTGGGACTGAACATAGGATTGTTCGGGTATCCCTTTGTCCAGTCGGTGATGCCGGAAATACAGCAATATATGATTCTGTTCGACGCGGGCGGCGTGATCTTGGTTTTTGGAATTATGGAAATCATCGCGGCATATTATTCAGACAGCGATTTCAAGCTCAACACCCGAAACATATCCAAAAAAGTGTTGACTTCGACCAACCTGATCGTCGTCTTTTTGTCGTTGTTTCTGTGTATTCTGGGGGTGCGGTATCCGAAGATCATTCTGGATGTCAGCGGGTTCCTCGCCGGAGCGAATATGCCCCTCTGTTTATTGACGCTGGGGATTTTGCTGAATATAGACATTGAAAAAAAACAGATAGGCCACATGGTCAGGATTCTGGTTTTTCGCTATGGTATGGGCATTTTGGCGGGACTGACGGTCTACTTCTTCATGCCTTTTCCCGAGCCGTTCCGGCAGGTTATGCTCATTTGCCTTGTGCTGCCGCCGCCGATGATCAGTTTGGCGTTTTCGATTCAATACGGCTATGACTATAAATTCAGCGCGGTATTTCTGAATATATGCAACATCATCAGCTTTCTGCTGTTGTGGGTCGTTTTTTTGGCTATTGACTAATGATCCGGGGCTGTAACATAATAGACGTGAGAGAGGAGGCAGCCATGAGCGTGACGAAGGTTTTGCAAAAAATCATGGAAAAAATGATGGAAAAAATGCTGTTGATCCGCGGCTTTGAGGAAAGGGTGCAGTCTTTGTTTCTGGAAGGCAAAATTCACGGCACGACCCATTTGGCTGTGGGCCAGGAAGCGGTGGCGGTGGGGGTCTGCAGCGCGTTGGGCGAAACGGATTGGATCATTCCCACGCACCGGTGTCACAGTCACGCGATCGCGAAGAGCGGCGACGTCAACGCGTATATGTGTGAAATCATGGGCAAGCGCTACGGCAGCAACTTGGGGCTGGGCGGCTCTATGCATTTATGCGACATGGGCGCGGGCGTATTCGGGAGTTCCGCCATTGTGGGGGGGACTTTGCCGCTGGCGCTGGGCGTGGGGATGGCTTTGCGGAAGATGGGAACGGATCAACTGGCGGTTTGTTTGTTTGGCGACGGGGCCGCCAATCAGGGCGCCGCTCATGAGGCGATGAACATGGCCGCCATATGGAAGCTGCCCGTTCTTTTTTTATGTGAAAATAATTTATACGGAATTTCCATGAAAGCCGACCGGGCTATGACGGTTCCCGACGTGGCCGACCGGGGGGAAGCGTACCGGATCCCGAGCCGAGTTGTGGACGGCAATCAGGTGATGGAAGTGTACGAAGCGGTGCTGGACATCGCGAAGCATATCCGGCGGAAGGAAGGGCCCTGGCTTCTGGAATGTAAGACGTACCGCTGGCTGGGTCATTCCAAGAGTGACGAGCGGGTATACCGGACCGCGGAAGAGGAGCGGGAATGGAAGGAACGCTGCCCGATCAAGGCGTTCCGGGCGTTTTTGCTGAAAGAGGGCATTCTGAGCGAGGCCGAACTGGAACGGATGCAGAAAAAGGTGTCGGAACTGATTGAAGCCGCCGTGCGCTTTGCCGAGGCCGCGCCTGTGCTGGACATCGAATCGGCGCTGAATCTGGTTTACGCTTAGGACTTGCGCGGCTTATTATTGCGCGAGTCCTTAACGAGTCCTTGGGAAGAGGTGTTGGCGTGAGAGAAATCACATATCTTCAGGCCGTGTCCGAAGCTTTGCGGGAGGAGATGGATCGGGATCCCAAGGTTCTGATGATGGGCGAGGATATTGGGATATACGGCGGCGGCTTCGGTGTGTTTGAGGGGATCGGGGAACCTTATAACGCGCGGGGCCAGATCATAGAGACGCCCATATCCGAGGCCGCCTTTACGGGGGCCGGCGTGGCCATGGCCATGATGGGCTTTCGGCCTGTGATCGAGATTATGTTTTCGGATTTTATGACCCTGACGGCGGATCAGCTGGTCAATCACGGCGCCAAATACCGGTTTATGACGGGCGGCCAGGTCAAGGTGCCGCTGGTGGTCCGAACGCCCGCCGGTTCGGGAACGGGGGCGGCGGCGCAGCATTCGCAGAGTCTGGAGGCCATGTATTTAAACACGCCGGGATTGAAGGTGGTCATGCCGTCCACGCCTTATGACGTGAAGGGGCTTTTGAAGGCGGCGATCCGGGACGACAATCCGGTTGTTTTTTATGAACACAAGCTGCTTTATGAAACCCGCGGGCCGGTTCCGGACGCGGATGAGGATTATGTCGTGCCCATCGGGCGGGGGGATATCAAGCGCCAGGGCGGCGATGTGACTTTGGTGGCGTACTCCGTCATGGCGCTCAGGGCCATGGAAGCGGCGGCGGTTCTGGAGAAAGAGGGCGTCGGTGTGGAAATCGTGGATCCCAGGACTCTGCATCCTTTGGACGACGCGCTGATCGTTCAATCGGTGATGAAAACCGGGCGGCTG
>JAISDM010000204.1 GCA_031264885.1 Peptococcaceae bacterium
CTAAATCCCAAACCGCCTTGCTTCGGCCAGCAGCAGGTAGACCATGCGGCCGTAGCTTGAGACCCCGGCGGCTTGATGATTGCCTTTGAGGTACAGATCGTTCATGGATGTGACGAGACGGTCCCAGAAACCCCTGTAGCCGGCCCAATAGGCGTTTAAGCCGTCCAAGTCCCGGCGGAGTTTGGGGGAATAACCGGCCGCCAGCGCGAGGTAGGCGCCGCGGTCCGCCGCGGCCAGAGCGTTGGAAGCGTGGATTAAGGCGAGCAAGGTTCCGGAGTACCGGTATGCCGGCGAAGGATGGCGGGAACAGGCCAGCCAGGCCAGATAATTGGCCTCATCCTCCCTGGCGAAGCCGATTTGGTGGGCCGTTTCATGGCACGCCGAAGAAGCCCACATGAACGAAGGCTGGTCGATGTTTACATTGGCTTCCGCGGTAAAAAACAAGTATACGCCGGATATACCCATCCAGGACATTGCTTTGGAAAAATGAACGGCTTTGACCTTTTGGCCGCCGGCGGAAAGGAACGCCCATTCCTGCCCCAAATTCGCGTAAGCCTCACCGGCCATGCTCAAGAACTCCGAAGTCTCCGTCCGCGGGCCGGGCGCCGCTTCGGGATCCTCCGCCAAAAGAGCCGCTTTTCGCGCTAAAGCCTGGCATAAGGAGACCAATTCCCCGGACAAGTCCTCCGATGCGGAGGGGAGTTCCAGGCCCATAGACTGGGACAAAGGCGCCCGTTGGTAGTTGAAGCCCCATAGCAGCAGAAACAGCAAATAGACGCATCCCAGGCCGAATACACCGGCGCCGGCCAACCGGAAGAGCCGGCGGGCCTGACGGCGGCGGCGCCACAGGTAAAGGCACAGCCAGGGGAACAAAAACAAACAGCCCAGGAAGGAAACAACTAATATCCACTCGCCAAGGCTGAAAGGGAACCCATCGGTTATATGACTGATAAAAGCCGAAATACCGCGAAAAACGCCCCGGGAATAATGGGCTTCCACCCACATCGGACGCGACAACGCCCATCCGCGGGAAAGAACGGCGGCGATCCCCGGCGCCAGCGCGCAAAAAACCCTCAAGACGGCTTTCGCGGCGGAAACACGCCTCGTCATTCCGTCAAATTCAGCGTTTCAAAAGTCTCATGAACCTCCATAAGCGCCCGGATAATTTCAGGATCAAACTGCGACCCCGCCCCTTTCTGGATGATTTCAATCGCCTCGCTGTGGGAAAGGGGCGGTTTGTATACCCTGGCGCTCACCAAGGCGTCGTAGACGTCCACCACGGCCAGAATTCTGGCCGGCAAAGGAATATCGTCCCCTTTTAAATAATCCGGATACCCTTTCCCGTCCCAGCGTTCATGGTGGTAACGGCATATATTATAGCAATAGATCAGGTACGGATCATCGTCGGTGTTTTGCATAAAGCGGATGATGTCGCTGCCGATGGCCGAGTGGGTCTTGATGATCTCAAATTCTTCGGCGGTCAGAGGCCCCGGTTTAAGCAGCACGCTGTCCGGAATGCTGATCTTGCCGATATCGTGCAGAGGCACAGCCTTCACAATGGAATCATAGTCTTCATCGGTGATGATCCGGTTAAAATGAGGATGCTTATACAGATGCTCCACCAGAATCCTGGACAGCTCGCTGGTGCGCTTCACATGCTGGCCGGTTTCGAGATTCCTGTACTCAATGATGCTGGCCATCGTTTCCAGCATCTTTTCTTTTGTTTTGACAAGTTCCTCCACCTTCATCTGAACCATTTCTTCCAGACTCTCACTGTAGTGCCTCAGTTTCAGGTGGTTGGACACCCGTATCTTGACCACTTCCGGGTTAAAAGGTTTGGATATGTAGTCCACGGCGCCCAGGCTCAAACCCCTGGTTTCATTGGTTTCGGCATCGGCGGCGGTGATGAATATCACAGGAATCTTGGCGGTCTGCGGATTGCTTTGCAGAAGCTCCAGCACCTCGTATCCATCCATCTCAGGCATCATAATGTCCAACAAAACAATAGAAGGCGCGACAGCACCGGAAAACATGCAAGAAACTGCTTCAATTCCGTTGGAGGCGTGAGCGATAGAATAGTGCTCCATCAGAATTTCTTCTAATATGAGCCTATTCATTTCAACATCATCCACGATTAAAACAGTCTCTTCTTTCATGAGCCGGCCTCCGATTCGAGCGCGGTCAATAATCGGTCAATATATTCCCGGGTCGTTTGAACGGCGGATTTCAATTCGTCAAGCCCGCCGGCGGGCAATTCGCCATGTTTCATCCCGGCTTCAATCGGAAGGATGATTTCATAAATCTTGGTCAGAGATAGATTCCCCGCCACACCTTTTAAGGTATGAGCGGAGTACTGCGCTTTTTCCGCGTCCTTGTCCTGAACGGCCTGACTGATCTCATCAAAAAAGTCGTTTTTCTTGAAGGATTTAATCATGGTCGCGTACAGCTTCTTGTTGTTGCGGATACGGGAAAGTCCTGTTTTAACATCAATAAAAGGAAGAAATTGCGAAAAATCAAAATCGGCGTTTTCAGTCAAATTATTCACCCGCTTATCATTTGAATTTTGGTCTTTGGTAAGGCTGGAAGAAAGAGGGGCCCCTTCCCGGAGAGACGGCGTAATCTCGCCAAAGGCGCCGTCTTGAACGGCCATTTTGATGTTGAAAGCAAATTGGCTGCCTTGATTTTCAACGCTTTTAACCCAAATCTGGCCTTCCATCATCTGGACGATCTGTTTGCAGATTGAAAGGCCCAGCCCGGTTCCGCCATATTTTCGGGAAATACCGCCGTTCCCCTGCTCGAATGCCACAAATAATTTTTTCTGCTGCTCCGGGGGGATTCCGATGCCGTTATCCGTAACGGTAAACAGCAGATTTGCTTTGTTGTTCTCCATACCGATCATCGCCACATCCAGTTGGACAGAACCTTTTTCCAGAGTGAATTTAACGGCGTTGTCCAAAAGGTTCATCAGAACCTGGGATAATCTGAACTCATCTCCATAATAACTTTTAAGCACATTTTTGTCTATATGCATACTCAAAGTTTGTTTTTTTTCATTTGCCTTCACGGCGGCGGCCTCTACGATGCCGCTCAGCGTTTTTTCCAGATCGAAGTTCTTATTGGTGATCTGGAACTGCCCGGATTCCATTTTGGACATGTCCAGAATATCGTTGATAATGGCGAGCAGCTGTTTCGAGGCGCCGTCGATCCGGGAAAGGCTCGTTTTGATTTTGTCCGGATCCTCTGTATTCCTGGCAATATAGGTCATGCCGATGATGGCGTTCATCGGGGTTCGGAGCTCATGGCTCATTCGGGACAGAAACTCGCTCTTGGCCTTCGTGCTTTCCTCCGCGAGTTTGATGGCTTTCTCCAGCTGAATGTCCCGTTCGATGATCTCGGTTTCGATCTCGTGACGCTCGATGGAGGTGGCGATAACGCTGCATAAAGTCTGAACCAGCCGGATTTCGTTCTCGTTCCACGGATGAGGGGTCAATATATTGTCTATGATAAAAACGCCCCAGAAATGATCTTTCAGAATGATGGGAACCGCCGCCAGACTGGCGGTCGCAAAGCCGCGCCACCGCTTCTGGCTTTGTTCGGGCAGGTCGTAAACGGAGTTGATTTGGATGGGAACGCCTGAAGAAAGCAAAGGGTAAACGTCGTTCCCGGGATCGAAATCCGCCCAGTGAATCACGGTTCCGGAACGGTTTACGGAATGAATGGACCATTCGTAAGTAAAATTTAATTGCCGGGCGGAGACGGAGTGCTTCAATATAGAAGCGCGTTCCACGCCCAAAAAACGCGCCGTCAGTTCCAAGGTGTTATGGATTTTATCTTCAAAATTCCCGGTTGAGGCGAAGTCCATAGAGACCGCGGTCAAAAATTCATGCTGTTTGATTTGCAGCTGCATGCCGGACTGGGCCGTTTTCAAATCGGTGATGTCCACAGAGTGCTGAATGTGGACGATTTTGCCGTTGTCCCACTGAATGGTGCTGTCTGTGTTTTGATAGTAACAGCCGTTGGCGGTGTTCATCTCTTCCCAGATAATCGGAGCGAATGGATTCTGCCGGAGCCGGGGACAGGGGCAAAAATCGCACGGTTGGGTCATATTGCTCTGTAAAACCTGCCAGCAGATTTGGCCGGTGAGATCTCTGCCGCCAAACGCCGCGCGCATCTTGGGGCTGACAAAGAGGATTTCGTAGGTTTCGAGATCAGAGATGTAAATGAGAGCGTTCATGCTTTCCAAAACACTCTTGACGATACCGGAGTCCATCCCGCAAGTCACTTCCAAATCTAACATATATATTCGATTATATCAAACGAGAGAGAAAACCGCAATTATCAAAAAGAGTCCTCTGCGATTCGCAGTTTGGCGCAAATACCCGGCGGAGGGGGAGGATGCCGAGCTAAACTACGAATTGAAGAAGAACCCTCTCATTGCAGGGTTAAATCGGGCAGCTCAAGGGCGGGGGCCGCCGGCGGCGCAAAGAGATATTCCGCTTTTTTGCCGCCTTGCTTGGCGGTCACCTTGATTTGGCCGCCGGCTTCCTTCGGGGTTTGGATGTAGAAGGCGAAGCCGCCTTCACCGTCGGTGGTCAGCTCCGTCAGCTGATACATGAGTGTGTCCGCCGGATAGTGCTTGGACAGCGGATTGTCCAGAATAAACAGGTCCGTGTCCTCGTGACGCGAGACGATGGTCATGCGCTCCAGGATCCGGGTTTTTACATCCTGAATGATGAACTGGCGCCCCAGCAGATTGTTGAATTGAGGCGCGGACAGTCTGAGACGGCTCTTGCCGGTGACGGCGGTATCTTCCAGCAGCCGGACGCGGCCGCCCTCCCAGCTGTGCTGGACGGTGACGGGGCATTGCCGGATCAGGGTCCCCTTCTTATCGCGCACATATCCGGAGATCAGGGAACTGCCCGGCGGCCGGGCGTAGCTGAATCCGGGCTTCAAACGGATCAGGAACACCGGATAAAGCGGATCCAGGCCGGTCAAATCCACCACCGCGTTCAAAGTATGATACCGGTCGGAGGTGACTTTGAGCCGGACGACGGGGTCGTCCAGATTCGTGAAGATCCAGAACCCTTCGCTTTTGCGGATGGGCTCTCTTTGGAGATAATCCAGGTAAATGGTCAAAACAGGCTCGGTGATGATTTGGTCGGTTAAATCATCATAGGGAACCAAAATGAGACTGATTTGCCGGAGCAGAGCATTGTTCATGGCTTTATATTTCCTTTAGATAAAACTCGGAAGAAACCACCCGGGATATCTTAATCGAACGGGTGGATTCCAGAAATACGGGACTCAAGCTGTAAAACAGGCTGAGGTGGTAAGGAAGGGGCGGGAAACGCCACAGATCCATTTTCTCTTTGGCGGTGAGGCCGATGGGATGGATATAGACCGGGGCTTCTTTCTCAAAGGGCTTGAGGGCGGAATGGTCATAAATGATCTGGATCACCTTCGGTATGAGTATGCCGGATGAAACATACCCGGTGATCATGTAATTCAATGTCAGGGACAGAGGCGGAAAACGCTGCTGATCCAAGCCTGCCGTCAGCATGTCGGTTTGGCGGCTTTCTCCGTTTTCCTGGATATCGTACAGATAAACGCCCAGAGACAGATTGGCCGACTCCATCGGATGGCATAAGCAGATTTTATCCGGCGAATCCACAATATCCGGGCATAAGTGGTCCCGCAGCAGCTGTACCAGCGCGGCGCCGGCGCCGGCGATTCCCGTAAAACCAGCCATCAGGCGCCTCCTTTGCCGGAACCGCCGGAATCGCCGGAATTACCGGAATTACCGGAATTACCGGAAAGCGCTTTTGAATATTGAATTTGCAGCTCTAAATATTCCGACATAGCATCCGTCTTCTTTTTTTGGAATTGATTGTACCGCTCATTGGAAATCATGCCGTATTTCAGATCGTCCCGCGCCGTATCCAGCATTTTTTCGGCGGAACCCAGGCGCTTACCGGCTTGAAGCAGAGCCTGCTTCTGTTTCTCAAACCGGGGATCTTCGCGGAACACCGCTTCGGACAGAGAGGTTTGTCCGGTATATTCCCGCGCCGTCAGCAGAGAGAGCGTGTCTAAGGCGGCGTCCCCGGCGGCCTGCGCGCTTTCCCTCGAACCGCGCAGCTGAGACAATTCCTGGCTGACCGCGGTCAGGGTCTTTTTTGAGGTTTTGCCTAAACGCACCGCTTTTTCAATTTGAGAAAGATAGGTTTCCAGATAGCCGATGCGTTCCGTTAGGTTGGGTATGGACAAACGGCAGTAATACGCGTCGATGTAAGCGGATTTAACCTGACCCGGCACTTTGGTCCGGGCCTCTTTCAGCGCGGCTTGAGCGGCCTGGAGTTCCGACCGCAGGGCGGCCAGATCCGAATCGGCGCCCGGAGACGCGGGGGCGCTCGGGGAGACGGCCGCGTCCAGCGCGGCGTTCAGCCGGGTTTGGATTTCATTTAATTTCCGCGCGCTTTCCACGATCTCCGGCGCGTTGGTCAAAGCCTCGGTCACCGCGCTCTCCAGAGTGAGCGGCTGAGCCGGGCAGATTTGCGGATAAAAGAAAAAAAGGGCACAGATCAGCGGAAGCCATGCGTTGATTTTAGTTTGCATAGTTGGCGCCTCCCAGACTCAGATAAAGAAGCGGTTCTTTGGGGCTTGAATAGTATAGATTCAGATAGCCCGCTTCCGTAAGATACTGTTTCACGTAAAGCTGTTCCGGCGCGGGAATTTCCTGAAAAGAGAGGATGGCCCGCTGCCTTTGGCCGGCCGTGACATAGCCTTCGTAAACCGGGAACTCCAGAGACTCTTCCCCCGCCCGGTATTCCGGATCGCCCCAGAAAGCGATCTCATAGACATAAGACTCGGATTCCTGGGTCCCGTAAGTGAGGATAAAAGCGGACAGCAGCTCCGACTGCTCCATCACAAAATAATCGTCCAGGGTCAGGGACTTGGACGGATTCGGGAATATCTCCCGCAGAGACGGGGTGTCCAATCCCAGCATGGCGCCGTAATCGGGCCGTCCCCCGGCAAAAATCCCCTGACAGAGGACGGCGCCGTGATCATTGTATAAGACACCGTTCCCTTGATAGAGCCCGTCATGAAACTCGCCCTGGTAGCGAAGGCGGTTTTGATCGTACAGCTTGCCGGGCCCGTTATAGAGACCGGCGTCGAACATGCCCGTATAGATCAGCCGTCCCTGGGAATCCCACAGCTGACCCTCGCCCTGGTAATGATGGTTTTCAAAATATCCCTTGAATTTAATCGGGCCTTCCGGATAATACTCGTTTCCGGCCCCATGAAAACGGCCCCGCAGGAAACCGCCCTCATAGATCAGATTCCCCTGGGAATCATAGACGGCGCCCTGGCCGTGATACGCGTTGTCCTGGAAGCTGCCCTTGAATTCAAGGCTGCCGTTGGGATAGAACAGCTGGCCCTCTCCGGAATAACGGCTGTTGATAAACTGGCCGATATACGTGAGACGGCCCTCCAGATCGTACAGCGTACCGTAACCGTTCGCGGCGCCCTGCTTGAAATCCCCCTCATACAAAAGCCGGCGATTGGTGTTGACCAGCTTGATTCTGCCGTCGTAACGCGTCACTTCCGGAGAGTTGACGGAGAAAGTGGGGACGCCTTCCAGCCGGGGAGCGATCCACAGGCAATAGACGGCGGTAAGAATCAGAACCAGCGCGGCAAAACTGTAGATCAACCGTTTGGATATATAATAACGGCCGATTTCAAAATATTGATTGAGCCTGGGCACAGGTTTCACCTCGTATTATTCCTCGATTTGCACGGTTCCGATGCTCTTTACATAATAAGTAGGGTGGGCCGTCCTGAAAAAATCAAATTTCCAGCTCATCAAAAGGAAGGAAATAAGCGCGATCACAATGACCATCGGAACCCCCAAACCCTTGCGGGAGGGCTCTTTTTGCGCCATATCGGGAGGATTCGGCCCCATATTCAATTCGGCGGCGTGATCTTTGTGATTCGCCTGCCGGGCGATGGCCAGGTAAAAGTTTTTCATGGAGGTATATTTGCCCGCGGCGGCGGCGGACCGGATCTGCGCAAGCTCCTCCGGGAAAAAATCCTCCAGCAAAGAGGCCGTCATGGCTGGGTAGGAGGAGGGTTTGATCCGGACGGTATGCCGCGGATTCCGGATGAAATAATTAAAATAAAACTCACCCTTCGGGCTTAAATTTAAATTATCCTCTCTGAGCAGCTGGCCGGCGATATGGGATGGGATGGCTTCACGCGCGAGGAACCAAAGGAGCAGATCCAAAATGGAGCGGATCCTTTGAGCGTTGCCGAATTCCGCGGACTTCAGGGTTTCCGGGAAGGGAGAAGGCTCCCGGTAGGCAAAAATCAAATAAAACTTGCCGTCTTTTGAGCGGCAGTCCAGAAAGTCCGCCAGGGTTTTTCGCGCGAGCAGCTCCAAATAATCCGACAGAAACGTTTCGCTTAAAGTGGAACGTTCCAGAATATTCACGGTAAAAAAGCCCTGCCGGCTGCTGTCCCGGCAAATCCAAATTTGTGAATCAAAATCTTTATGACTCAGATCTTTGACAGGATGCAAAGTCCATCCCGGCAATTGGACTAACATCAGGACCGCTCCTTTATCACGGCAAAAGCGGATGCTTTCAGCGCGGGATTCGCGATATTCTCAACCTGTATCTCAAACAGCCCTTCATGGGGCGGCGCCGTATATACGCCGTTGGAATCGATGGCGCCCCCCTCCGGTTCCTTAACGGAGAATTTGCAGAGGCTGGGCTGAACATTCTTGAATGTGACCTCGAAGCGGAAGACCTCGTTTAATTTGAGTTGAGCGATGTCCGGTGAGACGCTGATGGAGGGCTGAATCCCGTCGTTTAAATAAGACGGGTCCATATCCGAAGCGTGTTTATACGCCCACCAGCGTATGCGGCACGCGGTGTGTTCCGTGTTTTTCAGGAGTTTGACGCCGATTTGGAACGTCCCTTTGCCGGAATTGGCAAGAGCCCCCATGGACACCAGCGGAACGACTTTTTCCAGGGAAGACCTCAGAAACACATCCTGATTCCCAAAGACCATGTGATCCCCATAGGCCGCCTCCGACGGTTGGATCTCGTGATGCTCCTCCAGTCCAAGCACGATGAAAACAGGCCCTTTGCCCAAGCCGTGGATGATTTCTTTGGAAAACGTGTGATTGTCTTTCTGAGTGTTCGCGCCGAACTTAATATCTTCCACCCCGGTGGCGTACCAGCCCTCGGATTTGAAGCGTTCGAAGGCGCTTTCCTGGGGAAGGCCGGCGGCGGTTTCGCCGGATGAGGGCTCATATTCGGCGGGCGCCTGATTCTGCCTGTACTCCTGGAGCAGTTTGACCAAAGCGGCGGTGGGGAGGTTCTGACCAAAGGGATTGCCGGCGACTTTCCGGATGAAGGGCCGGCCGTCGTCCTGGCGCCCGACGGTAATGGCCGCCAGACAGAGGCGCTGCTGATCCGTATTCAGGAGGCGCTCCTCCAGGGTTTGGCTGAAATAATCGGCGGCCAGGCGGCTTTCCGCGGAATCCTTGCCGATGATTACGTCAAATCCGGAGACCGCGATGTTTTTGGGGGTTTCTTCACCGCCGGCGGACAGCGTCAGGGTTTGATCCAAAATGGAGACGCGGTCCACCGTATCCTGAAGCACCTCCGCTTGGAAAGGCACGTCAAAGACGTAAGAGTCCGCTTTGGAAAAAGCCGCTTCGTCGAAGTCTACGCGCAGGGGATTCTCCCCCTGGATGTCTTTGAGAATGGGAGACTGCAGCGTGTAATGAAAGGCGACGGGCTCTGTTTCGGACAGTTTCTCGACGGCGACGGTGAGGCGGTTTTTTCGCCCGGAGCGCAGGAAGCGGTCCATAGATTGCGTAATACGCAGATCCTGGTCCTCATAGATCAGGAGGTTGTGCCGGAGCAGCCGGTCCGCGCCGGAGACGGGGCGCTCGTCTGTGAGGTAAAGGCGGAATCCCTCCGCGTACTTATTGCATTCCAGGGATTCGGTGGTCTGACCGGTGGCGGCCGAAAGGGAGTGAATGGGATCCGCTTCCGCTTCCGAATATTCCAGGCAGAGGTACAGGGTGTGGTGGAGAGGATTCGGGGTATACCCATCCAATGAGGACAGGGTGTACACCACGCCGGCCGGGATCAGAATCTCGCGTCCCGCGTAGTCCAAAGCGGCGCCCGGATCCACGGACAGGGTCTCGCCGTCCACTTTGCTTACCGATAATCCGCAGACGATTCCGGCGCCGTGGAACAGCCGGTTCATCCACCGGCGTTTGTCGTTGAAATATCGCTGTTCTGTTTCGAAATCAGAGACGGAAAGCAATTTTCCCAAAAAATATCGATTGCGTTCAAAATGATCATACCTCATATTCTTCATGCACAATCTCCTCTTTATCTATGGATTTCCCCAAAACAGCCAAGTCTAAAGCGCCGAAAGCCGCGGAACCGTCCAGTTTAAAAGGTCCCGGCTGAATGAGGAAGCTGTTGATTCCCAGATAAGAATGGCTGCCCAGATGGATGTGGGATCTCAAGAAGATCAGCCGGGCTTCCGTATGAGCCGGTTTGAAACTGTCCACCAGCCATTTGAGTTCCGCGCGCTCTTTCTCGCCGGGGAGCTGATTTTCATTGACAAACACCAAGAAGGTAAAGGGATCCATCTCCGCCCCGTACAAATGTCCGGCGCCCGCCGCGAGTTCGCCGGCTTCGTGAGGCTCGACGATGTAGCAGGACTCTCCGGTATATAATTCGACTATTTCGCCAATACTCCGCCGAGTTCCTTTGATTTTATACAACAAAGGTATTTTTTTTAGCAGACGGCGGAGCTTGTCCTCCTGCCAGAACTGCGGGTTGTGAACCGCCATCCAGGAGGATATCCAGAGCAAAAAGGGATAAGGGGCCACGTCCGGGTCAAACAGGCGGGGAATTTGGTCGATGCTTTGTTCCATATCCATCCATAAGGATTGAAAAATACCCAAATACCGTTTCAGGAAATCCGAACTGCCGGAATCCATAGAATATATCTCAGGCAGGTATTGGAGCAGAGAAGGCACGTCGAAGTAAACGCGGATTTGCCGAAGGAAGGGCGGATATTCGTCGAAGCCGAACATTTCAACGCGCAGGAACAGGTATCTTCCCTGGGCGTTGAGCAAAAAATCCCTGGCGTTGACGGCGCTCTGCTGAAATAAAGGGGTCAGAACGCGCTCTCTTTCCTCCATGGAGAGGCCGGGGGTCTGCATATAGTCCATGTATGCCTGATAGCCCTGGGGGGTTCGGATGACGGTGTTATCGGAAGCGAGCCAGGACAGCTTGATCCAGGCGTTGGCGGGGATATCCGCGCTCAGGAGCGTCCTCTGCCACGCGGTTCCTTTTTTCAGGCTGTCGAAAGGCTCGGAATAGAAAACACGCGGACCCTGGGCGTATCCGGGAGACATACGCAGCCCCTGATCCGCAAAATCCAGATGATATAAGAACCCTTTTTGGAAATCTTCCGCTCGGATCAGAGAAAAGAATTGACCGGTTTCTTTCAAGGGACTGTCCCCTTTCTTGTGAATCGTTTCGCTGCCGCAGGGGCGGCATTCTGCCGCCCGTGACCGTCCGGACGCGCCCGGATTGCGCCTGTTGCCATTCGTTCAGCCGGCGGGCGGCAGGATGCCGCCCCTACAAGTAGGCGCCGGCCCGCAATGAGCCGCCGGCCTACGCGCGGCGGACGTCCAGCTTGTATTGGCCGGCGCGCGGCAGTGCGTAAGGCGGGACGCGGATGTCCCCCTGGGCGTTTTGGGTCATGCCGTTGCCCCGGCAGTGGAGGGCCAGCAAGAGAACCTGATCCACCCATTCCAGCCCGCTTACGAAGCGAAAAACCTCTTCATATTCCAGGCCCTGCCCGATCTGCCATCCCTGGCCGTGAGCGCCGCCTGCCATGGGATCGAAGAAACGCGTGAGCGCGTTTTTGACGAGAGTGTCCACCGACGCGAAGGAATGGGTAAAGATCTCCAGGTGGACGTCAAAGGACAGGTATTCGGGCTCGATGATGTGGATCTGTGTGGTGATCAGGCGGCGGTGGTCGAGGCGCCGCGAAATATTGGCCGCGATGGCCTGGTTGTAAGGCAGAACGGCTATGGAGAGGCAGTTCGGCGCTTTGTTCTCGGGGTAATTCAAGAGGCCGGGACGGTACAGGGGAATGGCCTTGACCCTCCTGAGGGCCAGCCCGGGCGTCGTTCGGGCCAAAGACTCATAGTCCGCCATAGTGATGGCGCGGTCTGTGTGAAGGGCTTCCCGGCGGTAACGCAGGAAGGCGCCCTCCAGACTCTCCGGATCCTGGCCTCCGGCGGCGTGGGCGGGGTTGTAGACCTGAATGGGTTTGGGAAGCGGCAATGATTTGACCAGCAGATTGATCTCGCCGTTTTTTACATTGCCTTCCTTCCCATGGCAAGTCGCCATGGAGATCGTTTGAATCAGCGCGTCCTTAGGCGGTATCCGCCCGTGTATCCCGTCGCCGAAATGGATTTGTCCCTGGACGCTGTCCAGCACATAATGGAGATCCGACGGGGATGAGGCGTCCCAGTCCGCCACGGGCGCCCAATCCTCAAACTCAAACTGGCCGCCGCCCAGGGGGGAGCCGATCTGAAGCTGGAAATTCTCTTCTTTGATGGAGGCCGCGGACAGGGAGAAACTCTGCAAGGGGAGCCCCGTGCCGGCGCCCGGACGGAAGGCCGGCTCAAACTCAGGCAGACAGGAGATCACGCGCAATCCCTGAATTTGATCCGAGGCCAGGGGGATTTCATCGGGATTGACGGTCAAGACCAGCCGCTGTTTGGCCAAATCCTGATTCAGGCCGCAGGGAAGGGGGCCCAGCCATTTCCCGTTCCGGCCCTGAACTTGAATCTGGGTGCGGCCGTTCACCGCCATCCAGTGATTCAGCGTGAGACGGGCCGGCAAACCCTCTTTGAGGCGCACGGTCCGGTTCGAAACCAGGGTGTTTTGCTGAAGAACCGGAACCATATTGTTCCGCACCTGCCTCAAATAAGGCGGCGCGTCGAAACAGGCGGCTTTCAGAACGCACCGGATCCAATAAATCCCCTCCGAATCCCTCTGCATCCGGTCCGGAACCTGGAAGTACAGCTGTCCGGACTGAATCAGCCCGCAGGTCTCGTCGCGGCCGGCGTCCAAAGGCAGAAACCGGTCCGGGCCGGACAGATATTCCCACGCCAGCGTATCAAGCGGGACAAAAGAAAGCGGGTCTGTGACCGGATTTCTCTGAATATCCGCGGGAGAGGTCAATTCAAAAAACAGGCTCAAACCGGTTTTGACCGGCAGAGGCAGCTGGAAGCCGATGTATAAACAGGCGCCCGGCTGGGGGTCGTCGCCGAAAACCGGCCAGGCCAGGTCGCGGTCCTCAAGGGGAGGCGCGATATCGAACTGTGTCCGCCCGCCGGCGTCGGTCCGCCGCAGCCTGGATACCCGCGCACGGGTCAGGGTATGCGCCTCCGCGGTTTCAAAAACAAGATGATGGGAAGATAATTTGACGCCCGCGGGCATGCGTATGTTCTGGTCCTCCTGAGAAAAAACCACATAGGCGCGGGCCGGGCGGACAGGTTCGGGGCTGATTCCCAGCAGCTTCAGGAACTTCATCCGGCTCGCGTCCGATATTTGATCCAGGTGGTATTGCTGCATCTCTTTCAGCCAGGAGAAGAGTTCCAGCAGTGTGATTCCCGGATCGTGGGCGTTATGATCTGTCCAAAGGGGCATAATCCGGGAGATGCTTTTTTTGGCCTGATCCAGGATCTCTTGATAGCTTTGATTGTCCAATACGGGTTCGGGCAGCATATAAGTTACCCTCCTATCTTATAGGACTTATTCAACAAGTCCTTACGGTCACTTGATGGCTGCCATTGACGGGAATGGCAAAGGGTATGCCGGACAGCCGGTCGATGTCCGTCTGTCCGCTCCAGGCCAGGAGCTTCTTGATTTGGAACGGCCCCGGAGCTGATTTGAGATAATGGAGCAAGTCCGCCTTGGACGGGATCTCTCCGATATTCCAGCCCCGGCCGTCAAAATTGCCGGTCAGGGGATCCAGGTAATCATGTATTCTGCGGAGCAGCTCATCCTGTACGCGGTAGTTTTCTCCGGAATGGGGAACCGCCGCTTCCACCTGAACCGAAACAGGTGTGTAATGGGGCTCGACGACGCTCAGACCGCCGGAGGCCAGTATCAGCGGATCGCACCTGGTTTGGAGCGACTCCAGAATCCGGTTTCGGGTCCGGACGAAGGCGCCGGGGTCCGCCTGATAGTCCCGGTGCAGTATGACCAGGGTCACGCAGCCTGATTCTTTCTTTCCTTGAGCGTTCATGGATGAAAAGCATTTGGCTTTCAGGATATTTTGAGAGGTTTCGCCGGCGATGGCCTCGAAATCCTGGGCGGACACGGCCCTGCCCCGGTGGCTGAGCCGGGCGCGGCCTCTGTTTACGGCGGCGTCCAGGGATTCCCGTTCGCTCCCGCCCGCGATGGGCAGCGGGTTGGAGACCTGATGGACAAAGCCCTTCGAACCGGAGAGCCGGTTGATTTGGCCGGAAGACAAATTGCCTTCCCGGCCCGCGGTGGTGCAATAGCCGACCTGAATATTATCGGCTTGGGAGAACGGCGGAATCTTGCCGTGAACCCCGTCGCCGAAGCGCAGAACCCCGCTGTTGGGATCCAAGGTATAAATCCGGTCTTCCGGCCCCGCGGACATCAGGTCCGGCCGGGGACGCCAGCGAACCCAGAGACGGATCAGATTGCCCTCTTTGTCGAAGACCTGCCTCAAATCTTCCGGGTTCCAATCCGGAATCTGCCGCCGGTTGAAGGACTGGCACTCATCCACCCAGACCTGGCCATCCATAACGGGAGGGTTCGGAAGCGTGAAGCTGCGCGTGACGTTCTCCGGATCCATCCGGAAAAACATATCTTTGAGGCGCTCCCGGTTGACGACTTGAACCGCGTTCGCGTAAACGCCTTTAAGCAATCCGCGGCCTTTGCCGGAACCCCCGCGGACATCCACCGCCCGTATCCAATAGCCTTCCCGGCCAAAAAAACAGCCCGGCGCGAAATCATCCCCGCCGAAAAAAGTCAGCAGTCCCCGGGCGTTCAAGCCGTCGGTTTCGTCCTGGAAAGGCAAGGGCTTGAATTCGGGGGTTCCGGATTGATTCGAAAAATATTCCCATAATATTTCAGAAGGCTTGCCGGAACGGGCGCCGGGCTGAATGTCAAAAAGAACGCGGATGGATTTGCCCTTGGGAGGCCGGTTCAGACAGAAATACAGCGAAGGCTTCTGGACGGCCGAAGCGTCGAGAACTTGGACGGGAGCGCCGTCTCTGCAATTCCGGGAAATATCACAGGTGGATTGATAATGGCTTGCCAGGACGGTTTCCGGGTATATTTCCGGCTGGGAATAAAGAAAATAAAAACGGATGTGATCCATTCTCGGAACCATAATGTACCCGGAACGGATATTCGGGTTTTCGATTTCTAAAATGCGCAGCCGGATGCCGTGGGAGAACCAGGCGTTGACAAAGGTTCTTTGGATATCCTCCGGGATTTTAAAAGAGATCAGGCGGTATCCGTTATCCGAGGTCTTTCCGAAGATCGTCTCCGCGTCTTTGGAGACGGCCAGCGCGGCCCAGCCCTGCCCGTTCCAATATTCCCAGGAGATCCTTGAGATCCAGGTTTTTTGTTTCCTGGGCTTTTTGACGGAGGATTTCTTGATGATCGGCTTCCATTCCGGGTCGGAAGCCTCGGCGGCAGGTTCGGCGGCAGGCTCGGTTGAAATGGCGTGAAAGGCCAGCTTGAATGAGATTTGCACGGTGGCGTTCCTCTTGGAAAAGGTCTCGTCGTCCACCAGATAAAAATCATCCAAAACAGAGAAGTGTTCGCCGAAAGGCAGGCAGGAATCCCCCGAAAACTCCGCTCCGTGGCAGAGAATATGCTGAGGCGTCACGTTTTTGTTTTCGCCGGCGATGCTGAGGCGGTTAAGGCTGCCCACATCCGAATTTCCCGGAAACGGCTGGGTCCGGCAGCCGATCCAGCAGGATTCGGCGCCGTTGAAAAGGGTCTTGCCGATGCCCTGGTCCTTTGGCAGGCTCAGAATCAGATGGGAATCGGAAATGTCCACGGAGGCGAAAGGCATCCGCTGACCGCCGGAATGGAAGAACCAACGGGCGCCCGCGAAATGCTGGAGCAGAAGCCGGTCGAGATCGGGCCGCCGGGTGTTGGACAAGGCCAGACGGACAACGCCTTCCGGGCCGAGATTTAATATCCGCGAATCGCCGATATGCAGGAAATCCTCCCGGATGCTGGCTGCCGGGTCAAAGTGAAACAAAGGCGCGGGCATGGTCAGCAGGCTGACGCCCTTCTGGGGATGCGCCGCGAACACCGCCTGGATTTGGGCCGGCGTGACGAAAATATCGTGGGCGGTTTCAAAAACGATCCTCTTCCCCTGATCCGCCGAATCCGCGAACAGCTGAAAACCCGCGGGGATATGTACCCCCTCCTGATCGGCGTGGGTGTGCAGAGTGGCGTAACCCTCCGCGGCGGCAGGGGGCAGAGGCGAGATATCCAGCTGATTTAAGAAGGCGATGTGGTTCTTCTGCGGCGTCTGGTTGAATCGCTCGATGGTTTCTTCAAACATGGAGGCAAAAATCAGCGCCACCGCGGCGCCGGCGTCCGGATAATCGGGATCGAAACGCCATTCCGGGACGTAGAGGGGCGCCGCGGCAGTGATGTATTCCAATATATCGTTCTTGGTTCGGGGATCCAGCGGTATCATTCAATCATCTCCAGCGGCGGAACCCGGTCAGGGCTCGACCGGAACTCCTTAGTCAGTATACGTAAAAGGGATAAATCAGGCTGAACGCCTGGCCTGTGGCCAAAACCACATAGCGGATTTGGATCAGGTATTTGTCCGCCGCCTGCGCGTCCTGGGTTACGGCGACGTCAACGTCTTGAACGCGGGGCTCCCAGAGGGTCAGGGCGGTTTGGATCTCTTTTTCCAGCATGCCGATCCGGGTGGTTTCCATCTGGCTGAAGGCGAAATCATGGATGCCGCACCCGAATTCCGGATTCATGACCCTTTCCCCTTTTCGGGTCAGCAGAATGATTCGGATGGATTCCTGGATATCCTCATCGTAATCGGACATCTTAACGCGCCCGGTCATGGGATCTGTTTCGACGGGAAATTTCCAGCCGGATCCGGACGCGGAACGGTTCCGTTGAGCCATGAGAAACTCCTTTGTCAGTTTATTTTGATCATAGCGCCGTTGAACCTCGCCACACCGCCGGAACGCAGATTCAGGCCGGAAGCGGCGGAAAGATCCAGGGCCGACGCCTGAATCTGCATACTGGGCGCTTTCAGGGACAAACTCTTGGTTCCCTCGATCTCGATGGCGTCGGAAACCAGACGGGCTTTGCCGGATTGGGCCTCCAGTCTCAAAACGGACTCTCCCGATCCCGCGTCCATGACGATGGTTTGGACGCCTTTAACGGTGACGGTTCCGGTTTGCCCGTCGATCTCAAGGGTATTCGCGCCGTTTCTGTCTTTAAGCTGAATGGATTGGGATCCTTCGTCCAAGCGCAGGGCGTACTCTCCCGGGGTTTTGATCTCGATGGCTTCGCTGCCCGGGGTTTCCTGAAAGGTGATTTGGTGCCCGCTCTTGGTTCGGATAACCTTCTGCCCTTGAAGCGCGGCGGGAGGCGCCGGATCCGATCCGGCGTTCCAGAGGCTTCCGACGACGATGGGGCGGTGAATATTCCCGGCGTCGAAGGCGACCAGAACCTCGTCGCCGGTTTCAGGGAGGAAACACAGTCCTCTCTCTTTGCCGGCATAGGGGGAAGCGACGCGGGCCCATTCGGTAATGTGGGAACCTTCCTCCCGCAGCAGGATTTCCACTTTGACTTGTCCCATATGCTCGGGATGGCCGCTTTCCGTGACCACGCCCGTGCGGATCCCCGTAACGGTTCGCAGGGCGTATAAGTCGCTGCCGGTCTGAAACAAATCAATCATGGACATGGGGACTCCTCCTATAACCAACGAAACGTTAAATGCTGTTGGCGGCAAATTCGAAGCTGGTGGTAAACCCGTTTTGGTTGAACATATGGTGTACGGCCGTGATGTAATAGACACTGTCCAAACCGGCTGAGATCCCGCTGAATTCGATAAAACGGCCGGGACTGAGGACGGGCATACCGATGCTGTGGCATTTGCCCGTGACGAATTTCATAGACTGGCGGCGGGCGATGGCCGCGGCTCTCTCAGCGGCCTGCGGCTTGGTTTCGATCCACGGTTCAATGGAAGTATGAACAGCCTCGACGCCCAGCCGGGCAAAAATATCGGCGGCGGTTTGACTTCCGCCGATTTTGGCCGCGTCTGAGAAAGAAGTGACGGAGGACTGTTTGTGTTCCGTGTCCGGACTGACCACCCGAACCTCGCCGTATTGCCCCGACAGGCAGACCTCTTTCGAGAAAGAGAGGATGACCAGCGCGTTGTTCAGAACGACCACCGGAGTGGTTACCGCCGCCGGTTTGCGAAGACAAACAATGCCTTGAAGGATGAAGAACTCGAGATCCAGGCTGTTGGCCACGCGGCATACAAAATCATAATCGCTCTCCATTTCCTGTTCCATCAGCGGCATATTCAGCGAAGGAATCCGAATGTCGCGCTTTGCGGAAAACTTGCCGTACTGATCCAGAATGCTCTCGACGGCGGCAAGGCAGTTGATCTGATTGCCGCGGCCGGAAAACCGGTTGTGCATCATCAGCCCTTTAAGATCCAGACAATCTAAGGTGGTCTGGGGCGGGGAACCGGCTTCCATCGAGAGGGTGACGGCGGAAATATAGCCCTCAAACAGAGATATGGGTTTGGGATATTCAATATGAACTTGTATGAAACTGCCCGGAAGAGGCCCTGTGGCGTCCGGAATTCCTTCCAGCTCCTCCAGGACGAGGGTGCAGGCGCTGGATTCCAGACCGGCGGTCAGATGGACCGTCAGGCTTGAAATGGACGCCTTGAGGGCTGAGGACGGATCGTTGAGGATCACGCCGTTGATTCTAATCCCTATTCCCGGAAGTGGAGAAAGCTGGTATTGTTTGATCCATGTTTTCAGATCATATTGGCGGGTATTCATCAATTTGATATCAGACATAATTACGAATCCTTTTTAGATGTGGGCACGATTAACGGTTGATTAGCGCGGACGAGACGGGGATTGACAATGTGGTTTGCTTTGGCGATGTTCCTCCATAAAGAGGGGTCTCCGTATGCCTTCCACGCGGCCAGCCACAGGCCGCTTTCCGCGGGAGCGCGATACTCCTTGATGGGATCCGGAGGCTGGGTTTCGTAAGGGATACTGAATGAATGGGGAATTTGGGAAATGGTCAGCGAGACTTTTGCCCGGGTGGGAATTCCATTGGGAAGGAATTTGAGATAGTACACCGTAAACTCATCAATGGCGCCTGAGAAGGAAAACGTACCCCAGTGGAAGGCGCAGGCGGGGGAACGGAAATGTTTCGGATCCGCGGCGGACGCGTCTTCCAGTTCCCGGAGAAAAATCTGGATGTCGGTTTCGTCGTTTTCGAAATAAGAAGAATCCAGGAAAAGATCCATGGTCAGGCGTTCGGAATGTCTGCCGCCGATGGAGGCGGGTTTAACAAGGCGTTCCCGTATCATTTCCGTGGGATTGAACATCACAGGGAGAGGTTCCCGGTTTTTGAAAACGAGACGGGCTTTTTCCAGAGGTTTCTGATCCATAAGCACCTCGATTCACATAAGGCCGGTTCGCCGGCGGTCAAATTTCAGCCGTTTTTCCAGTTGGTCGTACACTTGATTGATCATTTGGTCTATGTCGATGGGTTCCTTGTTCGGGGCAGTTCGGACGATTTTTGTTTGGACGGTTTCCGGTTCGGCCGTAAGGATGGTCTGGGGTCCGGCGGCGGCGGACGGTTCCGGCGCGCCGGTTGTCGGCAGGGTGGGTTCGAACGGAATACGGGCTGAGAAAGTGTGAACCATTTGAATTTCGTATGTGCCGGCTGTGCCGGCGTCGGGCGGCTTGGAGGGAGCGATTGAGAGGAACGGTCCGGTACGGGTTCGGAGTGCTTCCGGAAGCCGGAACCGCGTCAGAGCCGCGGGAGCCGGCATAGAGATCCGGAGGGAGGAATCCCGGCGGCGCGCGGTATACCGGAACTGGCCGCGGGACGGCTGACGGCGCGGGATAAGGGGTGTTGTCAAGAGCCGGCCCGGAGTGCGGGGAACAATATATGAAATAGATGAAAAATCCAGGATATTCGAAAGATGGGGCGCCGGCGCCCTCACGCTTCCGGCCTGAGGAGGCGGCTGCTCGCTCATGGCGCGGCTGATCCGGATTTGCCGGGACTGCGGCTGCGGGAACCGCGCTTGCTGGGGGGGCCGCGTTTGCGGGAGTTGCGGGGGCCGCGTTTGCTGAGACTGCGTTTGCTGGAGGGGCCGCGTTTGTTGAAACTGCGTTTGCTGAGATTGCGTTTGCCGGAGTTGCGTCTGCGGGAACTGCGTTTGCCGGAGTTGCGTTTGCTGGGGGAACTGCGTTTGTTGGGACTGCGTTTGCGGGAGCCGCGTTTGTTGGAACCGCGTTTGTTGGGACTGCGGCATCAAAGGCGCCGCGATTCGCGGTTTGGCGTTCCGATGCCCCATCTTGTCATTCCGGGCTTGACCCGGAATCCAAAAGAAGGAGCCTGGATGCCGGGTTAAGCCCGGAATGACAGGGAACGGACCAGCCTGGAATGACGGCGGAAATTCCAAACCGCGAACCACCGTTAAAGAGGCCGGGATGCCGGAGATCCGGGCGCCGCGCGGCGGATAAGACCGGCGCCGCGCCGGACGGTCTTGGAGGAAGGTTTGCGGGATGAGCGGCGGCCGAACCGAAGGCAGCCGCGGATGCCCGAGATACAGGAGATCGGACCGGATCCCCGGAATGTGTGAGACGGCGGGTGAATACGGCCGGGGGCCGGATCGCGGAAGCCGGGGGCGGGAGTGGGGCTGTGCCGCGTAGGCGGAAAGCCGCGTGTCCGGGATCTTTGAGAGAATAGACGCGGACGGCCGGAGAGCGGGCCGCACAGGCTGAGACGGCAGCGGGAAGTGGGACGGCGTCCGAAATATATGGACGCGGCTGCCGGCGGGCCGGATACGGTTGTGACCCAATGGGGCGCCGCCGGGCTGGATACGTTTATGCTCGAATGGGAATGTGCCGGGCTGAACACGCTTGTGACCGGATGGGACGCCATCGGGCCGGCTGCCGCCGGCAGGCTGGGCATCGCTGAACTGAATGCCGCCGTGACCGGGCGGGAATGTGCCGGGCTGAACGCGCTTGTGACCGGATAGGACGCCATTGGGCCGGCTGCCGCCGGCGGGCCGGGCATCGCTGAACTGAATGCCGCCGCGACCGGGCGGGAATGTGCCGGATTGAACACGTTCGTGACCGGGTTGGACGCCGCCGGGCTGAACACCTGTATCGCTGAACCGAGGGAAGAGGATGTGTACGCTGCCGAATTGAGAGCGGCTGCCGCCGGTTCGGACAGGGAAAATGTGAGATATGCCGGGCCGGACGCCGCCGGATTGGGTTCTGCCGAGGCGGCTGCCGCCAGATTGGAGACGGAATTGAACGTGCCTGTGACCGAATGGTGTTACGCCGGAATGAATACCCGCGCCGCCCGGCCGATGGAGACTGAGGCCGGATCGAACGCCGCCGGCCCGGTCGAAGACCGCGCCGGCCCGGATATCGCCGGTTTGAGTAAGAAGGCTGGGAATACCGCCGATCCGGGCAGCCTCAGACTGAGCACGTCTGCGGTCAAAGGCCGCGCCGCCGGTTGGAGCGCGGAATCCGCGAATGCCGCCGAACCGGGTTCCGTCAATCTGGGCGCGGTCGTGATCAAAGGTCACGCCGCCGGACTGAACGATGCCGTAAGCGGCGACGGATTGAATCCCTCTGTGACCGAATGCCGCGCCGCCGGGCTGAACGCGGACGTCCGCCCGAATGCCGCCGGTTGGAGTGAGAAGGCCGGGGACGCCGCCGATCCGGACAACCGCGGGATGAACGCGGCCGCGGTCAAAAGCCGCGCCGCCGCCGGTTTGAATGCGACCGCGGCCAAGGGTCACGCCGCCGGTTGGAGTGAAGAGACCGCGAAGGCCGCCGGACTGCGTACTGCCGTACTGCGCGATGCCAGGTTGAAAACGTTTGCCGGCGCCGGACTGAACAGGGGCGTCCGCCCGGTCAAAGGCTGTGCCGGGCTGAACGGCAAGATTGGGAATGCCGCCGGATCGGACGCCGATAGGCTGAACGCGGACGTCCGCCCGGATGCCGCCGGTTGGAGTGAGAAGACTGGGAACGCCGCCGATCCGGGCAACCGCGGGATGAGCGCGGCCGTAGTCAAATGCCGCGGCGCCGGGCTGAGTACGAAGGCCGGGAACGCCGCCGATCCGGGTTCCGTCAAGTTGAGCGCGGCCATGGTCAAAGGTCACGCCGCCGGCTTGAGCGCGGAATCCGCGAACGCCGCCGGACTGTGTATCGCCAAATTGCGCGTCGCCGGACTGAATGATGCCGCGCGCGGCGCCAGATTGAACATGATTGCCGCGGAGCCGGCCAGCGAAGCGTTGGATCCCTCTATGACCGAAGAACGCGGCCCCAGGCCGAACACGGGCGTCAACCCCGTCAAAGACCGCGCCGCCGCCGGTTGGAGTGAGAAAGCCGGGAAGGCCGGGAACACCGCCGATCCGGGCAGCCTCAGGCTGAACACGTCTGCAGTCAAAGGCCGCGCCGCCGGCTTGAGCGCGGAATCCGCGAACGCCGCCGGACTGTGTATCGCCGGATTGCGCGCCGCCGGACTGAATGATGCCGTAAGCGGCGTCGGATTGAGCATGACTGAAGCG